>DASQGY010000071.1:0-40633 GCA_035632375.1 Bryobacteraceae bacterium
GGCAGGGGGTAGGAGGCGGGAGGCAGGTGGCAGGCGGCAGGGGCAGGAGGCGGGGGGCAGGAGGCAGGGGTACGAACGGAATCCAGGAGCCAGGAGCCACAATCCAGAAGGAGGTGGCCGCTGCGCGGCGTTATCTATTGAAGAGGGAACGGAGCCACGCGCCGATGTGGAGGTGTTTGCCTGGGCATTCGGGCCACGGGGCGAAGCTGATTATGTTGGTGGCGCGCTCTATCCAGAGTGGGGCTGAGGCTGCGCCTTTGTAGTCGAGGCGGATTACCACGCCCGAGCCGCAGGATTGGGAAACGCCGATGTGGGCGGAGGATTGGTCGGCGTGGGGACTCTTTGGCCCCCAGTCGTCCATGAACTTGTTGAGCGGGTATTCGGGGCAAGGGTGCGCGGCGGTGCATCCCCACATTTGGTATGCGCCCTGGAAATCCTGAGCGCGGAGTGCGGCGACGAAGGCTTTGGCTTGTTGCTCTTCGCTGTAGTTCCTGAAAATCCCGAACAGGACTGCGCCTACGATCACTGCGCAGATCAGGACGATGGAGGAAACCTTGATTTGATGGATTCGCTTGGCGCGGTGCTCTTCCGAAGCTCCGTAGGCTTCCAGATAGCTGTCCATGGTCCTACGATTATTTTACCGGATAAGCTTTGTTGTAAGCCGTGGTGGCTTCCGTGGTGAGATCGAGGTTCGCCTTGTAGAACACCGTGTTGCTGGTGTCGACGACGATGTCCAGGCCTTTTTCGTCGGCCAGTTTCTTCACCACTTCCTGCATATGCGTTCCGGCGCGCTGGAGGATCTCGTTGCGGTCGCGGTCGACGTCTTCCTGGAGGTCCTGTTGCAGACGGGTCAGTTCGCGCTGCTTTTTCTGGCCCTGAGCGGTCATCTCCTGCTCGCCCAATTGGTTCAGTTTGCCGCTCTGGAGCTGGTTCTGGATGTCCTGCAATTCTTTCTGCAGCTTGTCCATGGCATCCTGGCGCGGCTTGTACTTGGTTTGCAGGTCCACCTGCGCCTTCTTTATTTCGTTGGTTTCGAGGACCGCCTTTTGTGAATTGACGACGGCGACCTTGGTCTGAGCCGCGGCTGTACCCACCAGGGCGGCCGAAGCGAGGAAAATGCAAGCGAGCTTATTCATTGCCGAGAACTCCCAAAATTTCATCTTCGCGGAGGATGAGATACTCTTCTCCCTCGATTTTTATATCCGAGCCTGAGTACTTACCGAACAGAATGCGGTCCCCTGCTTTCACATCGACTGCAAGGCGATTGCCATCGTCGGACAATTTGCCGCTGCCAACAGCCACCACTTCGGCTTGTTGCGGCTTTTCCTTCGCACTGTCGGGGATAATGATGCCTCCCCGCATCGCTTCCTTTTCTTCCAGACGCCGGACCAGTATGCGGTCGTGGAGCGGACGAAGGTTCATAAACAATCTCCTGTCACAACGTTTGAGCGGTGTGCAAAGGCGGACCTACACACCAAAGCGATTTCCGCAGGTACACCAATATATCACAAGTCAGGTCTGGCCTACCCAGTCGGGCTTGGCGATGGACTTCCAGCGGTCGCGGATGGCTTGAAACTGCGCGGGGTCGAGCGGGCCGTCCTGGAGGAGCGCGGCGTTCTGGCTCCACCGGTCCGGGCGCGTGGTTCCGACGATTGCCGTGTGAACGCCGGGCACACTGAGCGTGAATCGCAACGCGATGGAGATGGCTCGATCGAGCGCGCCTTTCAGGAAAGAATAATCGAGCGGGCCGAGACGCTCCCAGTACGCATGATGATAGTCGTTCGCGGGTTTTGAACCGGTTTTCCATGCGGCGTTGGCAATTGGACGTTTGGCGATCACGCCCAGGTTTCGCGCTTTCGCGGCGGGCAGCGCGAGGTCGATGGACTCCTGGTCGGCGATGCTGACCGAAGTTTGCAGAGTGTCGAATAAGCCGGATTCCACCGCGTACAGAGCCGCGCCGCTGTCGCCGCTATAGCCGATGAAGCGCGTCTTGCCGGCTTTGCGGGCGCGCTGGACCACTTCGATGACATCGCCTTGGCGAAGCTGTTCCTCGGTGCAGCTATGCAACTGGAGCAGGTCCACGCGGTCGGTGCGCAAGCGCTTCAGGCTGCGATCGATTCCTTCGGACATTTTCTTCGGATTCCAATGGTCGGTGTCATTGTCGTGGCCGCACTTGGTGAACAGGAAATATTCGCTGCGCCGGTGCGAAACGGCTTGGCCGATCATCTCTTCGCTGTTGATATAGCATTCGGCGGTATCGATAACGTTGAGGCCGGCATCGAGCGCGCCGTTGATCAGCTTGTCGACGGTCTCGAAGGGCACTCCCTGAAATCCGATTTCCGCGCCGCCGTAGCCGAGGACGGTGACGGCCATGCCGGTGTTGCCGAGGGTTCGTTTTTCCATCTGGCCCAGCGCCATGGAATGAGGATACGACAGAACCGGGTGTCCGGGCGGACATGCGACTCGGAGTTCAAGTTCGAGCTGCTGAGGACTTCAAGGGAACAAGATGCCGCGCAAGGCAAGAACGCCCAGTATGCAACACGACGCCGAGGCCACGGCTCTCAGCATTCCGTGAGGCAGCCGGTCACGGAGTTTGGTCCCAACCGCGATGGCCAAGGCTCCCTTGGTGGCCATCGCCAGAGTCCCCCCCAGCCAAGTCGCCGTCAATGAATTGCACTTTACGGCGAGGGCTGCCACAGCGATCTGGCCGGGATCACCCCATTCGGTAAGAAAAACCGATGCGAAGGAAACGATGGCCGCCGACCACCATCCGGCGTTTACACGGCGGTCTGGCCCGATTGGTTCAGGCTCCTGAAACCAAATGAAGAGCGCCGACAAGAAGAAGGCTACGGCGCTGAGGATGTCCGTCCATTGGGAGTGGAACTGGACGATGATCTTGGCGAGCAGCACGGCGGCAAGCATCTTGGCCGCGAACGCTATGGTGATTGCCGCCAGTACGACTCCCGCCCGGAAACGTAGCGACAGCGAGGTAACGGTGTAAATCGATTTGTCCCCAACCAACTCGGCGGCCAGGATCGTCCAAAATGTCAGCAGTACGATATAGCCAAAGGGTAAAGCGTTAAGTCCCGTGAGCACGCGGTTGGATCTCCTTCATTCGTCATATTCACAACCACTCGACCTTCAACACGGGATGAAGTTCAATCACATTGGGCGCGGCGCCGGTCGCGCCGTGTTCCCGATCGAAGAACCCGACACCGGTGAGCCGAACCGCTGTAGGAGTAATCGCAGTCTGGAAGAGAGGCTGTGTGAGTCCCGAGCCCCTTGGGGGAGTCACGAATGACATAGCCGGATCTGCTGTCGCATGGGGCTGGAAAGTGAGCGCGCCATGGGGCACGTACTTGTCATCCCTGAGAGCAAAGGCTGCCGGCGAAAGGTGCTTCACCAATTTGTCGTCGATTTCCTGCCGCGCTTGCCCGATGTTATTTATCCAGGGACAGTCGCCCACGAACTCCGTGGTGGGGGTCGGAATCTCGCCCACCATTTCCTGCCCGCTGGCAGCTTGCAACACCAGGTGATAGTCGCCGTCATGTTCATGCTTCAAAGCGATGATCGTGGCCTCGATCCTCCAGATGGTGACCTCCGTGACCCCATCCCGAACGTCTTTGAACTCTGGCGGATCCTGTTTGGGATTCTCCAGGCCTGGAGGGCGAGGCAGGCTGCTCAGTTCCTCGATGGTGCTCTCGACAATGCCGGCCCCGAGGTCCACTCCATCGATCACATTTTTGCCGACTTTGGCCCGGTCCGGATCCTGACCGGTCTTCACCGGCCATCGCTCCGACCCGGGAACATCCTGTTGCGGTTTCACAGGCGCCGCCAACTCCGGAGCGGCGAAGGGCTGCGCGGCGTCACCCGCCACGAGTCCCGCAGCCGCCTTGATCTTCGCGGCCACGTCGGGGCTTACAACACTAAGAGTGTTGATGTCGGTGATAGGCTCGCCGTCAGCCACTGGAGTTGCCGGTGGGCTGGGGGGCACCGGTGGAGCCGGCGCAGGGGTGACCGGTTGGGCCGGCGGAGATGCCGGAGGCTGTACCACTCCACTTGCGCTACTTGCGCGTCCAAATACGACGTATCGAGGAGTGCAGTCGCGGTTGGACCCATCACCGGCCCCTTTCATCGTGTAGCCGGTGGCAGCGAACAGGCTTTGGGGTGTCTTGTCCTTGAAAACGGGACGCACAGTAAGGTAGTCGCCCCATTCTCCGTTCCCGTCCTTGGGGAGAGGTCCCCGCTCCCCAGGCGCCACAATGACATCTTTGCGGGTTCCGGTGAGAATCCCTACCATGTGCGATGGGAACAGCTCGCCGCCACCGATCATATAGGAAATACCGACCTCCCCGTCGGAGTTGGTGGATAGGCCTCCGTAACAGATCGCGGAATTCGGGTCAAAGATGTTGATGTTCTCGAGCAACGTCAGGTTTGTGGAATCAATCTTGGCAATTTGCACGAACGGTTGGGGCCTATGGTTGGAGTTCGCATTGACGCCCCAAGCGAAGTACAGGTCGGTCCCTGCGAGAGTCGCCCCGGTAATACGGGGATCGGCCCGGTCCAGCCAGGTCTGCCCATCCGGAAGGACGGAGCGAAAGCCATTTCCTGGTATCCATCGCGCCACCTCAACACGAGTTTGGACGGGGTCCGCCCGCCCTTCATCCCAAGTAAACACGTTGATTGTGCTGCTGTCCTCGTGGAATGCGAAAAACGCCCGCGGCCCGCAATTCTGTGCCACGCGAGGGCTATTCAAGTCAGGCCTCACAAAAGGCAGAGCGGTCACCTGGCCGCTATCGATGGAGCCGATCGGAATACGGATCACGGCCGCGCCCGCCCCACGTCCTTGCGGCGTGAATATGTTGGTGGTCACATATAAAGAATTCGCCCCCACGGCGAGATCGGGAAAATCCAGAAACTGGCCGGGGACGCCCAGGCTCTTTGTGGTGATGTCGAACAGCCGCCAGCGCCCAGCTACGACATCGGCCGTCTTCGCGAAGGCGAGGCGCTGTATGTTGTCAGCTTCCACACCATTTTTCGGGCCGTATTGGAGTAACCAGACAAAGGTATCAATCGCAGCGATGTAGTTGACCACCTGGTCGCAGCAGAACCCCAGATTCGGCGGATCCGGGAAAGCGGTAAAAGGGTCGATGAACTGGAAGCTCTGGCCACCATCGGCGGACCTGGCGGCATACCAGTTGCCGGTATACACGACCACCTGGTCATTCACCGCTACGCTGGGTTCGCCCACGTTGGATGCCAAATGCTTCTGTCCGGGCCCTGCCAGTTCGATGTTGGTCACCACGGCCAGCTCATCGGTGGCCGCGCGCAAACCCATGGTCATGGCCAGCGGACGAGCGAACACCCTCTCCGTCGCGCTGTGAAACTCCCGCTCCTTCCCTTCGCGGACTCGCGGCAGGATGCGGCGTGGATGAATGCTCTCCCGCCTCTGATATGGCGGCGGAACATCCAAGTGTTTCACAATATGAGGCTTTGGCGAGACCGCGCGCAACCGGATCTCGCCGCCCGACGCCGTCACTTGGGGTTTCCCTGCCCCCTTTCCAACGCCTTTGTTCAAAGAATCTTTCGCCATTCTGTCGCCTCCTGTGCTGCAACCAGCAGTTGTATATGATTGACCGGTGGCGCTACCGGGGCTACAATGCGGATGGAAGGAATGGCCGCCGTGCAGAACGAGCGCCCGCGTCCCGCAAAGAGTCCCCAAGACACACCCGCACCCGCCGAAGTGCCATTGCAATCGGGCGGAGAGGTAATTGTCGAGCACCACACAACACCGCCTAAAGGTCCTCCCAATAAGGAGATCCATCCCCGTCGTCCTCTGCCGCCGGTTCCGATCGCTCCACCGAAAGAGCCGAAATAAGACCAAGGCATTTCGGGGCGAAAGGAATGCGAATAGCGCTGGAACTGGATCGTCATTAAGAACCTCTGTCTCGCCAGCGGCATCAATTGTACATCGAATCCGGCTTCGTTTTGGACTTTTTTTGATATTTTCTTCGCTCCCCTTCGACGACTTGCAAGAAGTGGCTTGTACGGGACAATTCGGAAAATACCCGATGTAAGGCGCCTTTCAACTAGGGCGCTATTTTCAAGTGAAGAAGAATTAGGTAGGGAGCAGAGAGATTCGGCGAACTGCCGGGTCAATACGCCGACAGTCAAACGTGGTATTCAGTCGCGTTACGTCTGACTTGAGGTTAGCCCAGCTCCTAAAACGAACCGCCTGCGACTGCGTCCACGAAGGCGCGGGGGAGGGGCCACTGGCCGTAGAGGCGGCGGTCTTCGCGGCGGAAGGTTCCTGAGACCAGGACGCCGCTCAAGTCCGCCGGATTGGGATGCTGGTGTTCACGGGCGATCCATTTTCGGAGGGTGTTGGTGGTGTTTTCGAAATCCACTAAAAGCGTGGAAGCAGCTTCGGCGTTGGGGCAGGTGACGTTGAGCGCGAGCAGCAAGTGGTCGGCCTCTGGACCGATGGTGAAGACAATCTGCTCGGCATTTTGCAAGGCTGACGCATAGGCCTTGGTGCCGGCGGGGAGCGAGTCGGAATTCTTCAGGGCCAGCGCGGGGACCAGCATCCAGACCGGTTGATTCGGAGGCTCCACAGTTAGTTTGCCGGACTTTCGCGTTATCTGATATGCCGCGAAATCGTCAGGGCTGCTGGCCAGCGCCAGGATGTCCGGCTGCAGCGGATAGAAGGAAATACGGCGCTGTGGAATGCTGCTGTTTACCGTACAGAAGTTGTTGCGGCACGATCCGCCCTGGTGGACCGCGTAGTCCTGGAGGTTCTTCCAGTGAAATCGGCCGCGTAATGCGAAGAACACCTGGCCGTCCTTGAAGGCAGCGGCTACCGCGTCGAGATCGCGGCGATAGTCGAATTGCGTGGCGTTGACGAACTGCGTGTATTCGAGCTCTTCCGCAGCTTTCGAGCCGGCAATCATGTTCAGAATGCCGGAGCGGCGAATGGCGTCGACATCGATATAAACCACGGTGGCGTTGGCGGTGGGCAGGAAGGAGACTAGGTCGGCCGGACTACCGGCGCGCATACGGAACAGATACACGCCTGCGGCTGCGGCGATACATACGAGGCTCAATACGATGGCCCAGTGCCAGGGTTGAAATCGGAAGCGCACTAACGGAAGGTTACACTGCCGCGATGGCCGGTGTCACGCGCGCTTCCTTCCAGAGAGCGAGATAGGGCCGTAACTCCTGCATCATTTTCTCGAATTGCGGGAGGTCTAGCGATTGCGCGCCATCGCTGACGGCTTTCTCCGGAGCGGGGTGCACTTCCACCAAGAGGCCATCCGCTCCGATGGCGACGGCCGCACGGGACAGCGCCGGCACCAGGCTGCGCTTGCCGGTGGCGTGGCTGGGATCGAGGACCACGGGCAGGTGGGTGAGCTCATGGAGCACGGCCACCGCGGTGATGTCGCAGGTGTTGCGCGTCACCGTTTCGAAAGTACGGATGCCACGCTCGCACAGGATGACGTTCGGATTGCCGTGGGCCACTACGTATTCGGCCGACATCAGCAGTTCCCGAACTGTCGAGCTCATGCCGCGCTTCAGCAGAACGGGCTTGCCGCATTGCCCGAGAGTTTTGAGGAGTGCGAAGTTCTGCATGTTGCGTGCGCCGATTTGCAGGATGTCGGCATACTCGGCCACCAGGTCGACATCGCGGTCGCTCATCACTTCGGTGATGATTCCCAATCCGGTGGCTTGCCGCGCTTTGGCCAGCAGCTTGAGACCTTCCGCTTCGAGGCCCTGAAAATCGTAGGGCGAAGTGCGCGGCTTGAATGCACCGCCACGCAGCAGCTTCGCGCCGGAGCGGGCCACGCCTTCGGCGGCCTGCATGATCTGCTTTTCGGATTCGACGGAACACGGTCCGGCCATGACGATGAATTCATCGCCCCCGATTTCGCAGCCATTCACGCGAATGCGCGATGGTTCGGTGCGAAACTCCTTGCTGACGAACTTGTAGGGCGCGGAGATGCGAACGGCCTTCTCCACCTGGGGCATGGCTTCCACCGATTCCAGGCAGGCGGTGACATCGCCCATACCGACCGCGCCGATCACGACGCGCTCTTCGCCCTCGATGGCGTGGATCTTATATCCGAAGTCGCGGATTCGTTCACACACTTGTTCGATCTCTTCCTTCGTGGAGTGGAGTTTCATCGAGATGATCATCAGTTGGTCTCCTAAAAACGAAAAACCCACTCTTTCGAGTGGGTCGCTTTGCTTTTTAAACTATCTACGCCGACGCCACTCGCCCCGATTCAGGCGCTAAACCAGAACCAAAATCGAAACGAGGGATAGGCGCGGTACTGCATGAAGAGACAGTGTAGTACGGAGGCGGGGTGGGGCGCAAGTTTGCCGACGTTACCTCTTGCCGACGCTACCTCCGTTCCAGTTTGTGTTCACAGGAGTGTGAACACGGCACGCACGAGTGCGTGCGCTACATCAGCGGAGGTTGAATTTTTTCATTTTGTAGCGCAGGGTGTCGCGGGTGATGCCGAGCAGCACGGCGGCACGGGTTTGATTGCCTCCGGCCTTTTCGATCGCCCTCAACAGCATGCTTTTTTCGGCTTCCTCCAGGCTGACGTCGAAGGGCGCATCCGGAGTCGGCTCTGCAGCCGGCGTTATAGCCGGAGCATCAATGGACGCCGCGGTTGACTGGCTTGGGGCTGCAGCGAGTTGCAAGCTGGAACCTTGGATCCATTGCGATTCTTCGAGAACCATGGCGCGCTCAATGACGTTGCGCAGCTCGCGTACGTTGCCGGGCCAATCGTAGGCAAGCAATGTAGCCGCGACGGTGCGCGAAACGCCCTGGATGTCGCGCTTGAACTTGTCGTTGTAGTGCCGGACAAAGTTTTCGGCCAGCGGAAGGATGTCCTCCTTGCGTTCGCGGAGCGGCGGCAGCAAAACCTGGATTACGTTCAGCCGATAGTACAGATCCAGCCGGAAGCGGCCTTGTTCGATGGCGTCGGTCAGTTTGCGATTGGTGGCTGCTACCACGCGCACATCCACCTGAATGTCGCGCACACCCCCTAAGCGCCGGAAGATCTGTTCCTCCAGCACGCGCAGCATTTTGGCTTGGAGCACCAGCGGCATTTCGCCGACTTCGTCGAGAAAGATAGTGCCTTGCGAAGCGATTTCCAGGATGCCGGCCTTGGGAGCGCGGGCATCGGTGAAGGCGCCCTTTTCGTAGCCAAAGAGTTCGCTCTCGAGCAATGTTTCCGGGATCGCGGCGCAATTGATGGCGACAAAAGGTCCATCCCGGCGCCGGCCGAAGTGATGGATGAACTGGGCCAGGACGTCCTTGCCGGTTCCGCTTTCGCCCTCGAGCAAAATGGTGGAGACTTCGCTCTCGGCCACGCGGCGCGCGAACTTCAAGACCTGTTTCATGGAGGGCGAGGCGGCGATCATTCTGAAGCCGCCAAACCCAACGCCATCCGCCTCGGCAAGATCGAGGGAAGCCAAGCGCCGGGGTCCGGACGATTCTCCGCCCGCGCGACCGAAGACCAGAACCGCTCCCGAGGCCTCTCCCAAATGATCGCGCGTGGGTGCAATACTGCCGCTGATGGGGTGTTTTTCGCCGCCGCGATCCACCAGCAATGCGCCGCTGGCCAGTTCCGCCACAGTTCCCTCGGACAGCACACGCCAGAGAGGCGTCTCGACTTCGTCGCCGGTGACGCTATCGGCCAGCGGGAACACTTCGGCAAGCGGCAGACCCACAGCCTCGATCGAGGGGCGGCCGGTCCAAGCTTCGGCGGCCGGATTGAACAGGGTGACAATCTGATGGCTATCCACGGCAATCACGCCCTCGGCCATAGCGCGAAAGGTGGACGATAGAAGCTGCTCCTGCCCCCGGAACTTCAGATCTTCGCGATGCTTGTGGAGGGCGATTTCAACGCTGGCATGCAGTTCCGCTTCCTGAAATGGCTTAGTGATGTAGCCAAGCGGTTCGGCGAGCTTGGCGCGGGATAGCGTGGCGGCGTCGGCGTGGGCGGTTAAGTAGACGACCGGTATGTTGAATCGCTCGCGAAGGACGCGAGCCGTTTCGGTGCCATCCATGTCGCCCTTGATACGAATGTCCATCAGCGCCAGATCCGGCCTGGTTTCTTCCGCGCGGGCGATGGCATCGGCGCCGCTGGAGACGGAAGCCGTAACCGAGTATCCGAGTTCAGTGAGAATATCGCGCAGATCCTCGGCGGTGATGCGCTCGTCTTCGACAATCAGAATCCGTGCTGACATGTATACTCCCGGCGAACCTCAAGCCGCGGCGGCAAAGGTAAGCTGAACCTCCGTGCCGGCCGTAGACTTCACTTCGATGGTAGCTCCCAACTGCTCGGCCAGCGTCCGCACCAGGCGTAACCCCAGCGTACGGGCGGTTTCCCAATCGATGTCGCTGCGCAGGCCAATCCCGTTATCGGCCACCACCAGCCGGGCCAGTCCGTCGGGGTGTTCGTGCAATTCAATGCGTACTTCACCGGTGCGCCCATCGGGGAAGGCGTACTTGAGTGAATTCGACACCAGCTCGTTAATGATGAGCCCGCAGGGTACGGCGGCATCCAGATTCAGATATAGCTTTTCCAAATCGGTTCGCAGATGGATGCGTTCGGCGGCCACGCCATAGGAATGAAACAAGTGCGAGGCGAGTTGGCGGATATAGTCCGGGAAGTCGATTCGCGAGAGGTTGTTGGACTGGTACAGGCTCTCGTGAAGCAGCGCCATGGAGTGAATCCTGTTCTGGCTCTCCTGAAACATCTTGCGCGTGGTTTCGTCGGTCAGAACTCGCGACTGGAGCCCAAGCAGACTGGACACAACCTGCAGGTTGTTCTTGACGCGGTGATGAATCTCCTTGAGCAGCGCTTCCTTGTCGCGCAGGGACTGCTTGATTTTTTCTTCGGCGGCCATGCGCTGGGTGACGTCGCGCAGGATGACGGTGTACATGTTCTGGCCGTCGACGCCTATTTTGGAGATGGAGGCTTCGGCGGGGAATTCCTGGCCACTCTTGCGCTTGCCCAGAATCTCGCTGCGCTCGCCCATCCGGCGGGCGGAAACCGGTGAACTCTTGAAGTCGTGAACATGTTGGCCGTGGATGTGGTGCAACCGCGATGGGAGCAGAACGTTCAGGGATTGCCCCATCACCTCGTGCGCGGCGTATCCGAATACTCTCTCGGCGCCCTGGTTGAAAAGGATGATGCGCTGCTCGTCGTCAACGGAGATGATGGCATCGTCGGCGAGGTCGAGTATCCTGGCCAGCGGATCGGTGGATGTCAAGAATGCGCGCCCCAGCAATTTTTCGGCCGGGTCGGGCCCTTGGGCTTGCCGATCCTGCGGGGAACTGTCCTTAGCCATTCCGATGTCCTCCCAACGAGGGCGACTGAAGCCCTATGAATTTTCGGAGCAAGCGAATCGACGCTCCAAACCGTGGATGTCGGCAACCGGGTCTGCTCCTAAATGCAAAGGACCGATCTCAGCTCTCCCGCTAGCAGCGTTTGCCAGAGTCGCTATGCAGTCTGCGACTAGTCTAACGAATCGGTTGACCGGTTGACAAATCATGCATGGAGCGGGGTGTGGCCCTTTCGGGCCCCCAAGCAAATCTACTAGGAGACAGGGCCGACGGAAAGTGGTATCAAGGTGATGTCCTGGGCGGTCTGAATGAAAGCACCGTTGAGTCAAAACGAACTGGAAATCCTGGACCGCCAAGCGGCCACACTGACGTATCAGTTGACCGAAATCGCAAATCTGCTCGAGACCCGGCTGGGGGAGACCAACGAACTAGCCACATCCGCCAGAGAGGTTCAAGAGGAATTCGCCAAGTTGGCACGACAGATTCACCGCCAAGCGGCGATTGCGGGAACGGGATTGCGCGTCGAGAATAGACCGCAAACCGCTTGAGGAGTTGCCAGTTCCCATAGGCCTCCACCGGCGGAAGCCCAATGCCGTTGAGTTTTCCGGCCGGCTCGGAAATCAAACATTTCACAGTGCTAATGTTGGTCACTGAAATATCAGATGCGACAAAAGCAATCCACCGAGCGTCGGCACGAGTGCCGACGCGGCACGCATGAGTGCGTGCGCTACATTCTCGACGAAGCGGAATCAATAGCTTGCGCGGGCGCGCGGAAGACTTAACGACATTGGGCTGAAGCCGGTGCTACACAACTGAGAGCCGGTTCCTGCAAGCTTACACGAGGTTGCTGAAAAAAGCTGTCGAACTGGAACATCCACAGGCTCAAAGGGTGGCACGGACTTCAGCCTCCGCTGATCTGGTGCTCGATGGCGTAGCGGGTCAGTTCGGCGGTGGAGTGGAGATCCAGCTTCTTCATGATGGATCCTTTGTGGAACTCCACGGTCTTGGACGAAATATTCAGAATGGTACCGATCTCTTTGGCGGAATGGCCTTCGGCCACCAATTGCAACACTTCCCGCTGGCGCGAAGACAATAGGTGAGCCTGATTCTCAGGGCTGTCCAGAAGGTTTTCCAGCGCGGTCCGGTTGATCAGAGGGGTGACGTACCGGTTGTTGTTCAGCACTTCTTGAATCGCCACGGAGAGCTCGGAAGCCGCGGATCGCTTCAGAACGTAGCCGGACGCGCCCGCGCGGAATGCCTCCTTCACGTAAACGCTGTCGGAGTGGACGGTCAAGAATATGATCTTGCACGCCGGATTGAACGCACGGATTTGCCGGGCGGCTTCCAGGCCGTTGAGGATGGGCATGGAGATGTCGGCCAGCACTACGTCCGGGTTGGTGGACTTGGCGGACGCGACCAGCGCCCTACCGTCGCCAACCGTGCCCAGCAACTCGTGTTCGGACTCCAACAATTTAGACAAGCCTGCAGCCACTAGCGAATGGTCGTCGGCTAAAAGTACGCGCGCGCGCCTAACAGCGGTCATACTTGCCTCACAGCCTAGACTCTCCTTGCCTAGACAAAGTTCCACAGTTTAATGCCTGTATTTTACTAACTTTTGACGGAGAGCGTGGTAATTGAACAGTTCCCGGGTGGAATTAGCGCACCTGGATGGGGATGATTGCGGTCGCGGCTTCCGCGCCATCGGACAGCTTGGTCTTGGCTTGGACGCGATACAGGCCCGGGGCCAGCGGTTGGTTTGGCGCGGTGTAGAGCGGGAGTTGCTGGATGAGGATGGAATCCGGTTGAGCTTGTCCGGCGGCCACGTTAGCGCTGATCTGGAAAACGCTCTGGTTGGATGCATCGAGCAGACTGAGATCCACCGTGGTGGAGCTCTGCACCGGCAGATTCTCCAGTCGCACGCGAGTTTCGAAGCACGGTTTGTAGGTCCCGGGCGGGTCGGCGCCCGGCACCAGGCCGCAAGCTACGAAGTAGCACGGGACCGCGCAGTTGGAGACATGCTGGCCGCTGACGTCGAGATCGGTGCTTTCCACCGAGAGCCCGAGCGTGACGGCGGGGGTCGCAAATCGGATATGGCCGCCGATGCGGGCGTAGAGCAAGGTCAAGCTGCTCGAAAAGCCTCCCGAAGATCCGCTCATCATGGAGTCGGCACTGGACACCAAGCCGACGCCGCGGACGTACGTTCCGGTTTCGTTCAGGAGGTTGCCAAAAATGGCGTTGTAGGTGAGGGAGTCGGAAAAACTGCCGATCGCGCTGCTGAAGCGCTGGCCGCGGAATAGGACCTTGAGCGTCGCCGATGGATCGGGCTGGGCGGTGGGATCGAGATAGAGCACCGGGCGGCCACTGAAATCCACCGTGTAAATGCGGCCCTGGTCATCGGCGCGGAAGAGCGCTTCGGCGCCGGGCGTAGTGACAACCACATACCAAGCCTGGTCGTCGATCAGTCTGACACCGCTCACACGCCGGATCTGGTGGTCGGCGGTACCGATGCGGCTGTTGACGCTGTATGCCCACTCGTTGCCGACCTGAAGCGGAAAGTAGGAACTGGCGGCGAGGGCGGCCGGGACCGGATCGGGAAACGGATTGCAGCGGACGTGCGCCGTGGCGCGGGCAAGTTCCTGGCCAGTGGCATCCACCAATACGAAAATCAGTCCGTCGCGAACCCAATCGCCGGTGTCGGCGCTGTTTTGCGGCCGGGTAAAGGATGTCATCGGGATGCCGTCGGCTGCGCCGAGCCGGATTTGCACCGGACCAGGGCCCGGATAGTTCCACACCACATGCTCTCGGCCGAGCAATGGCGACGTACACTCCGTGATCACCTCGGGGATGAGTTGCAGAACAGTCTGTGCTGGGAGGGAAACGGCGAAAAGAAGAAAAACAGGAAGGTACCGCATGGAGCCATCTTATCGGACTGGCGTTTGCTAAGTTGGACTAGGCATGACGCCTCCGCGCATCGGCAGGAAACAGATTCACATCCGCGGGATTGTGCAGGGGGTTGGGTTCAGGCCGTTTGTATATAACCTCGCGCTGCGGCTGCGGCTCAATGGATATGTTCTGAATTCGTCGGCCGGCGTGGTGATTGAAGTTGAAGGCGAGGAAGCCGGACTCGATCGGTTCATTCGACAGCTTACGGCAGACGCACCGCCGCTGGCGCTGATCGAAGATGTGGCGATCGATGGGCTTGAGCCAGCCGGATACGAGAGCTTCGCGATCCGGGAGAGCGTGGACGAGCCCGGAAAGCTGCTGCCGGTGTCGCCGGATGTGTCTACATGCGACGACTGCATCGGCGATTTTCGTACGCCTGAGAATCGGCGTTACGGATACCCTTTTACCAATTGCACGAATTGCGGTCCACGATACACCATCACGCGGCAGATTCCTTATGATCGGCCGCTTACCACGATGGCGTGCTTTGCAATGTGCGCGGACTGTCGGCGGGAGTATGAGGACCCGGCGGATCGGCGGTTTCACGCGCAGCCGAACGCGTGTCCGGTGTGCGGGCCGTCGCTGGAATTGGTGGCTGGCGAAGAGCCGGACCAGGGGGTCCGGCGCGGACGAGGGCGTCCGCCCCATTTCGAGGCCATTCGTGAGGTTCGGCGGTTGTTGCGCGAGGGTCGGATTTTGGCCATCAAGGGGCTGGGCGGGTTTCACTTGGCGTGCGATGCGGCGAATGCGGATGCCGTAAGGTTGCTGCGGCAACGAAAGAAGCGTAGTGATAAGCCATTCGCGCTGATGGTTCCCGACGTGGCTGCGGCCGAGCGATTGTGTATCGTGTCCGATGCTGCGAGGGCCGCGCTTACAGGAATCCGGCGGCCGATTGTGATTTTGCCGCGCTGTCCCGACGCGCCCATCTCCGCCGAGCTTGCGCCCGGGAACAACACGCTGGGAGTGATGCTGCCGTACACGCCGCTGCACTATCTGCTGTTCAGCGACACGCTGGATCAGCCGCCGGAGTTTTCGGCGCTGGTGATGACCAGCGGAAATCTCAGCGAAGAGCCGATTGTAACTCGCAATCGGGAGGCGGCAATGCGGCTGGCGCGGGTGGCTGACGCGTTTCTCTTCCACAATCGCGACATCCACACGCGCGTGGACGATTCCGTGGTCCGGATATTTGAAAATAAGGAGCGCGTGCTGCGGCGGTCGCGCGGGTATGCGCCGTTTCCAGTTGCATTGCGATTGCCGGTGGCGGAGATCCTGGCTTGCGGCGCGGAGTTGAAGAGCACCTTATGCCTCACCAAGGAGCGTCACGCTTTCCTCAGCCAGCACATCGGCGATCTGGAGAATTACGAGACGCTGCGGTTCTATCGGGAGACGCTGGAGCGGATGAAGGAGTTGTTCCGGATTGAGCCCAGGATCGTCGCGTACGATCTACATCCGATGTATCTTAGCACCAAGCTGGCATTGGAACTTTCGGGCGTAGAGAAAGTTGGCGTGCAACATCATCACGCGCACATCGCGAGCTGCATGGCGGAGAACGGGATCGAAGGCAAGGTGATTGGCGTCGCGTTCGATGGCACGGGGTTTGGGACCGATGGCAAGATCTGGGGCGGCGAGTTTCTGGTGGCCGATTTCGCCGGCTTCGAGCGGCGCGCGCATCTCCGCTACATTGCGCTGGCGGGAGGCGATACGGCGGTGCGCGAACCGTGGCGGCTGGGGCTGAGCTATCTGCTGGACACGTTCGGAACGAAGGCTGCCGATCTGGACCTGCCGCTGTTGCGCGGTATACCGGCGAAGAAAATCGCCGCGGTTCGTTCGATGATCGAGCGGGGGATCAATACGGTTCCGACTTCTGCGTGCGGGCGATTGTTCGATGCGGTGGCGGCGATCATCGGTGTCCGGCAGGAGGTGAACTTTGAGGCGCAGGCGGCAATTGAACTGGAGATGAGCGCGACGCAGGGAATCGATGCTGCGTATCCGTTCGAGATTTCTGGTGACGAACCATGGCAGATCGATCTGCGGCCGGCGATGGAGAGCATCGTGGGCGACGTTGTGGCGGGCAAGCCAACGGGCTACATCGCGGCGGCGTTCCACAACACCGTCGCTGCGATCGTGGTGGAAGTCTGCGGGCGTCTGCGGATGGTGGAAGGGATCGATCGTGTGTGCCTGAGCGGCGGGACGTTCCAGAATCTGTACTTGTTGGAGCGTGCCGTAGCGGGTCTGCGCGCCGGCGACTTCGAGGTGTATCTGCACGCCAAGGTCCCGCCGAACGATGGAGGGATCGCGCTGGGCCAGGCGATGATCGCGAACGCGACTATCGGATAATCAACCGATGTCCGGCGTGCAGAGCATCGCGTCGTTGAAGCGATTGGTGAAGTTAGCGACGCAGATGGTGAGCGTCAGCTCCACGATCTGGTCGTCGGTGTAATACTGCTTCAACTCCTGTATCGCTCCTTCGCGGATGCCCGAGGCGCCGCGGGTGACGCGCTCGGCGTAGAGCAGGGTCGCCTTCTCCTTGGCATCGAACGCGGCGCTGCGCACGAAAAAGTTCAGCGCTTTTAGCTGCTCATCGGTGACGCCGTTCTTCTTGCCGGAGGCCGAGTGGGCCTTGAAGCAGTACTCGCAGCCGTTGATCTGCGCCGTTTTCAAGTAAGCAAGCTCCTTGAATTTCGCCTCGACGGTTCCTTTGTTGATCACCGCGCTGTAGAGCGGCATGAAATGTTCCAGGGCGTCGGGGACGCGCGCCATGGTGGCGAAAAAACTGGGCATGTGCCCGAAAGCCTGAGTTAAGCGGTCGAAGATCGGCTGGACGTTCGCTGCTGCTTGCTCTTTGGTGAGGGGACTAATACAGGGCTGCGTGGCCGTAGTTGCTGTGGACATGGACTTTCCTTTCCTCTACATGGATTATTTGGATTGAGAATGGTTTCGCTTTTGTGCGCTGATGACGCCGGTGTTCAGGCCGATGGTGCTCAAGCCGCCGAAAAATCGCGCGTGCTCGATCTTGACGCAGCGGTCCATTACTACTTCCAGGCCCGCCTGGCGAGCCTTGTCGGCCGCCTCTTCGTGAATTACGCCGAGCTGCATCCAGATGACTTTGGCGCCGGCGGCGATGGCTTCGTCGACTATCTGCGGAACCGCGGCGGGCTCGCGGAATATGTCGACGATTTCGACTGGGCCGGGAACGTCGCGCAGAGAAACGTAAGATCGGCGGCCAAGCACCTGCTGCTCGCGCGGATTCACCGGTGTAACGTCGTAGCCTTCCGAGATCATGTAAATGGCGGCGAAATGGCTGGGCCGGAACGGATTCGAGGAAAGACCCACCATGGCGATGCGCTTGTAGCGCTCCAGGATGCGGATGCGATCCTGCACCGTGGTGGCGAACCGGCTTTGGTTTACCGTGGAGTTACCGCTGACGCCGTCGGCCATTATGCTTTACTCGCTGAGCTCAGCGCCTGATCCAGATCCCAGAGAATATCCTCGCAATCTTCGATGCCGATAGACAAACGGATCAAGTCGTCGCTGATACCGCAGTTCTGTTTTTCTTCGTCGGTCAATTGCTGGTGCGTTGTCGATGCGGGGTGGATCACCAGGCTCTTGGCGTCGCCCACGTTGGCCAGGTGCGAGATCAGTTGCAGGCTCTCAATGAATCGGCGACCGGCGTCCAGACCGCCGCGAATGCCAAAGCTCATGATGGCGCCCGCACCCTTCGGGAGATATTTCTTGGCCAACGCATGATAGCGGTTCGATGGCAGGCCAGGATAATTCACCCAAGCGACCTGCGGATGGGTGGCGAGGAATCCTGCGACGGCGAGGGCATTCTGCGAGTGGGCTTCCATGCGCAGCTTGAGCGTCTCGAGGCCTTGCAGGAACAGGAACGAGTTGAACGGACTGAGCGCCGGGCCGAAATCGCGCAGGCCTTCGACACGGGCTTTCATGATGTAGGCGAAGTCGCCGAAAGTTTCGTAGAAACGGATGCCGTGATAGCCCTTGCTCGGTTCGAGCATGTGCGGAAACGCGCCGCGATCCCAGGGGAAACGGCCGCTATCGACGATAACGCCGCCGATGGACGTGCCGTGGCCGCCGATGAACTTTGTGGCAGAGTGGACCACGATGTCCGCGCCGTGCTCGATGGGGCGGCAGAGGTAGGGCGATGCGAAAGTGTTGTCGATCATCAGCGGAAGATTGGCGTCGTGCGCCACTGTGGCCACCGCTTCGATGTCGAGCACATTGAGCAGCGGGTTGCCGATAGTCTCGCCATAGATCAATTTCGTGCGGGGCGTGATGGCGCGGCGGAAATTTTCGGGATCGTCGGGATCGACGAACGTGGTGTTGATGCCCAGGCGGCGGAAGCTGACATCGAACTGCGTGTAGGTGCCGCCGTACAGCGTTTTCGAAGAGACAATCTCATCGCCCGCGCCCAACAGATTAGTGACAGCGATGAACTGCGCCGCTTGGCCGCTGGAAACCGCGAGTGCGCCAACACCACGTTCGAGAGCAGCCATGCGCTCCTCGAAGACCGCGGTGGTGGGGTTCATGATGCGCGTGTAGATGTTGCCGAATCGCTGGAGGTTGAAGAGATTGGCGGCGTGCTCGGTGTCTTCGAAGACGTAGGACGTGGTCTGATAAATGGGCACGGCGCGCGCGCCGGTATCGGAATCGGGTTTTTGGCCGGCATGCAGCGCGCGGGTACTGAATCCGAACACGCGGTCCTCGGCGCTGCCGTTGGGGGAGATCTTGCAAGCGAGAGTTTCTTCGGGCATTATTCCTTGATTGTAACGTGCGGTGGAGTCAGTCCTGCGTCTGCGAGTCCCTAGCGATTGGTTTTCGTTGGCGACTCGTCAAGGACGAAATCGAATGTCAAGACATCCTGGATATATGGGAACTTCTCCTTGCCATTCAATGTTGGAGTTCGAAACTTCCATCCAAGCGCGGCTTCTTCTGCAACGCGCGTGAGCAGGGGATCGCCGGTTCCACATGCCTGTTCAACGTCGCCATGCTGGTTTACTAGTATTTGAACGGATACTGTGCCATGTATCCCATGGCTTTTCGCTTCTGGCGGATATGCCGGCCTCACTTGCGTGACAATGTCCCGCGGCAGCCAGTCCGTCATCCGCACGGGCTTGAACTTACTGAAGTCGCATGGGGAGGCATGCCCTTGGGCTATTGAGACTGCCTTGTCAGGTTTTCGGCTTGGTTCTTCCGCTCGACTTGCATGCTTGGTTTTGTCCTCAATCGGGGCGGACCTGCGACAGGACAGCAGGAGGGCCGTGGCCAGCGAGAGGGAAAGAACTCGCGTGCGAATGCTCAATAGAGGTAGACACCGGTCTGATCCGTTGGGTTCCGCGATACTTCGTTCTAGGGAATATCCCTGTGAGATCGTGGGAACTCAATGCTGCTCGGCTTGATGTTCCGCAAATAGGCGTTCCAATAAGTCACTCACGCGGAGGCGCGGCGCCCATGTCTTGAGATAAGCGCGGTCGAGTCCCTCGCCGCTCGTCTGTAGAATTCCGAGCAGGTCGTGCCACTGACGCTCGGATATCTCTCCACCTGCGCGATACCAGCGAAGCTTGCTGAGTATCGTGTCCTCCGCCGTCGCGAATGCGCACTCGATCGGCTCGTCTCCTAACGATCTGGTCTGTCCGAATCGCCGCCGCGCGAATTGTGTCTGGCTGTAGTCGTCCGACTGGAGTGGGAAAATATCAACTTTGAAAACGCTCGCCGAATGGATGAGGTTGAACGCACGCCCTCTCTGAAGAGCTTCTCGAATAGTGTCGGTATCGAAATAAAAGTCAGCCTGCAACTCACCGGTGAATTCGTCGACCTGGTCGGCGCTCAGTTTTACGATCAAATCGACATCCATGGTGGTGCGCGGAATACCATATAGAGAACTAGCCATAGATCCGCCGACCATATACGGGATTTCGAGTAGATCCAAAACCTCAAGTACGCGTTTGAAAGCGTCCCCGTCGCTATTCATTGTTGGTCCGGATCCCATCCGTAAATCCGGATCATGAGATCACGGTCCAGGCGGCGGGCGGCGACGCGTAGGAATATCTCTCTGTCTGTGGCTTGTGGATGCGCCAGGCGTTCGCCAGCTTCGGCCATCGCCCACGCCAACTTGTTGAGCGAAAATACGGCCGCGATCTTCTGATCCGGGGTCATTCGACGCAGGCAATGGAGCCAGACCTTCATCGCGCGCGGGTCGGTGTCGGTGTAAGGCTCGGAATGACGCGATTCAGTCTTCAAATAGCGAGTCTACCGCGACCGACCAGCCCGGGAACAGCTCGGACCGCAATTCGGCTCCGGTCACGGTCTTGCTGTTGCGATCCGGATTGTGCACGCGGACCTTTCTGGTCTTGGGATAGACGACCCAGACTTCTTCGGAACCGTGTGCAAAGTACTGTTCCACCTTCAAGTCGAGTTGCGCGGCCGTATTTGAGTCGGACGCTACCTCTATGGCGATGGCCGGCGCTCCCGCGAGGTAACCATCGGGATCGCTTGCTTGAAGCTGTGCCCATCTCACGAAGCTGACATCGGGTTGCAGAAAGGTGTCCGAGGACAATAGAAATCCGGCCAGTATGAAGACGCGGTCCCGCCCAACCCGCTTCAACTGCGGTAGCAGGAGATCGTGGAGGCGATGTTGAATGAGCGAAGTACGGACGTTCGGTGGAGGCAGGACGATGTGCTCGCCCAGGAGGAGTTCGTGCTTCATACCGTCGTCCTGGTATTGCTCGAACTCAGCGAACGTCACGTGGGCTGAAGCACTCATGGCTCTATCGTACCCGTGTTGGCGACTACAATAGAAGCAAATGGGCCAAGTACTGGAAACCGTGCAATCGGTTCGCGCGAAGCGGGAAGAGATCCAGAGGATCGCCGCGAAGCATGGCGCGCAGAATGTGCGTGTGTTCGGGTCCGTCGCGCGCGGCGACGCTGGACCGGAGAGTGATGTGGACTTCCTGATCGACGTGGGCCGGACAACAAGCTCCTGGTTTCCCGCCGGACTGATTCTGGACCTTGAAGAGCTACTCGGGAAGCGTGTTCAAGTGGTCACCGAACAAGGGCTGGATCCACTGCTCCGCGAAAGGGTCCTGCGAGAGGCCGTTCCGGTTTGAAGGACGACTCGGTATACCTGCGGCACATCCTGGAATGCACTCGCCGCATCGGCGAAGACACGGCAGCCGGAGCTGAGACGTTTCGAGCATCGCGGACTTTGCAGGATGCTGTCTTGAGAAATCTCTAGGTACTCGCGGAAAGCAGCCAACGTCTTTCGAGCGACTTGAAGTCCGCATGGCCGCAAGTGGAATGGAAGCGGATCGCTGCTTTTCGGAACGTGCTGGTTCACGATTACTTGGGAGTCGATCTTGTGAGGATCTGGGAGATCACCCAGCGGGACGTTCCTGAATTGAAGAAGACGGTTGAGTTGATCCTCAGGGCTTTAGTTTAGGAACCTAGAGGCGGCTCTTTCAAACCGCCCCTGTATCACCCCACTGATTTCCCACCAAAAGATCGTCTAGCTACACCCGCTGGTCCCGCCGCAGTTTTCGCACTTGTAGCAACTTCCGTTGCGTGTCATCAGTCCGCCGCATTCTGAACAGAGCGGGGCGTCGCTCACTGGGTCGAACGGCAGGGCCTGCTGCGGCTGCGGCTCGGTCGGGCGCAGCACCGGGGCGTTGCCTGCTTCGGTCACCGCGAACTCCGGGCCCAGGAATTTCGCGCCCATCCAACGGAAAATGTAATCCATGATGGACTTCGCGTAGGGCACCTGCGGATTGCCGGTCCACCCGCTGGGCTCGAAGCGCACGTGGCTGAATTTGTCGACGAAAAACTTCAGCGGCACGCCGTATTGCAGCGCGTAGCTGATGCTGGTGGCGAAGCTGTCCATCAAACCGCTGATAGTGGACCCTTCTTTCGCCATCGAGATGAACACCTCGCCGGGCGTGCCGTCCTCGTACAGGCCCACCGTGATGTAGCCTTCGTGGCCGCCGATGGAGAACTTGTGCGTCACCGATTGCCGCTCATCGGGAAGCTTGCGGCGGATGGGCCGGTACACTACTCGCTCGACTGTGGCCGGCGCGACTGCAGTGCCAGTGGCTTTCTTCTCGCCCTTGCCGGTGCCGGAGCTCAGCGGCTGCGCGCGCTTCGAATTGTCGCGGTAGATGGCGACTGCCTTCAAACCAAGCCGCCAGCTTTCGAGATACGCGTCGGCGATCTCCTCCACCGTGCATTCTTCCGGCATGTTGATGGTTTTCGAAATAGCGCCGGAGATGAACGGCTGTACCGCGGCCATCATCTTCACGTGGCCCATGTGGTGGATGAAACGTTTGCCGTTCTGCGGGCGGAAGCTGCAATCGAACACGGCCAGATGCTCGTCCTTCAGCGCAGGCGCGCCTTCGATGGTGCCGGTGGCGTCGATGTGGCTGACGATCAACTCCACCTGCTCGGGACTGTAGCCCAGCTTGATCAGCGCTTGCGGCACGGTGTTGTTGACGATCTTGATAATGCCGCCGCCGACCAGCTTCTTGTACTTCACCAGCGCCAGATCCGGCTCGATGCCGGTAGTGTCGCAATCCATCATGAAGCCGATGGTGCCGGTGGGCGCGATCACCGTGGTCTGCGCGTTGCGGAAACCGAACCGCTCGCCCACACCATACGCCTCGTTCCAGCAATCCACTGCGGCCTGGTACAGATCGCCGGGAACGCGCGTGCTATCGATGCCGCTGCAGGCCCGGCCGTGCATCAGAATCACATCCAGGAACGATTCCTCGTTCACCTCGTAACCGGGGCACGGGCCCACGGCCTCGGCGATCCGCGCGCTGGTCAGATACGCCTGCCCGCACATCACGGCGGTGATCGCGCCCGCCCAATCGCGACCCTCGGGACTGTCGTAGGGAATGCCCATGGACATCAGCAGCGCGCCCAGGTTGGCGAATCCCAAACCGAGCGGGCGGAAATCGTGAGAATTGCGAGCGATCTTCTCTGTTGGATAGCTGGCGTTATCCACGATGATTTCCTGCGCCATGGTCACCGTATCGCAGGCGTGGCGGAACGCTTCGACATCGAACTCGCCGCCGGGGCCGACGAACTTCATCAGGTTCAGCGACGCCAGGTTGCAAGCTGAATCGTCCAGGAACATGTATTCCGAACAGGGGTTCGATGCATTGATGCGCGCGGTGGTCTTCGAAGTGTGCCAGCGGTTGATGGTGGTGTCGAACTGCATGCCGGGGTCGCCGCATTGGTGCGTGGCTTCCGCGATCTGCCGCAGCAATTCCTTCGCGCCATAGCGCTTCAACGGCTGGCCATTGGCTACAGAACGGGTCCACCAATCGCTGCCGGCGGCGGCGGCTTCCATGAACTCGTCGGTGACGCGCACCGAGTTGTTGGCGTTCTGGAAAAAGATGGAACTGTAGGCGTCGCCGTCGATAGTCGGATCGTAGCCCGCGTCGATCAAGGTGTGCGCCTTCTTCTCTTCCTTGGCCTTGCACCAGATGAACGACTCGACATCCGGATGGTCGATGTTCAGGATCACCATCTTGGCGGCGCGTCGCGTCTTGCCGCCGGACTTGATGACGCCGGCGAAAGCATCGAAGCCTTTCATGAAGCTGAGCGGGCCGGAGGCACAACCACCTCCGGCCAGCCCGGCATTTTCTTCGCGCAGCGGCGAGAGATTGGTGCCAGTCCCGGAGCCCCACTTGAACAGCATACCCTCGGTCTTGGCCAGATCCAGAATCGATTCCAAGGAATCCCGTACGGAATTAATAAAACAGGCCGAGCACTGCGGGCGCGATTCGCCCTTCTTCAGCTTTACGATTCTGTCGGCCACCTCGTCGTAATAGAAGCCGTAGCCGCGCGCCTCAGTGACGCCCACGTTGAACCAGACCGGCGAATTAAAACAGGCCTTCTGGGTCAGCATCAGGTGCGCCAGCTCGTTGCGGAAATTCTCGCCGTCTTCGCTGGTTTTGAAATAGCGGCCGCTTTTGCCCCAATCGGCGATGGTGTCCACCACGCGATGGACCAACTGTCGAACGCTGCGCTCGCGCTCGGGCGAGGCCATCTTGCCGTGGAAATACTTGCTGACCACGATGTTGGTGGCGGTCTGCGACCAATCGGCCGGGACCTCCACGTCGTTCTGCTCGAAGATGACCGCGCCCTTGTCGTTCCCGATGGCTGCGGTACGGGTTTCCCAAACGATCTCATCGTAGGGCGTTTTCCCCGGTTCCAGCTTCGCGGTGAAGTACTTGGCGAAGCTGACTCCCTTGCGCTGGGCGATCGGCAGCGGCTTTTTGCTCAGTTTGTCCAACTCTTCAATTTTAGCGGTTAGCGCAACGCTCGGGTGTGCCATGTCTCTCCTCGGGGGCCCTTAATCTTATTGTCACAAACCCAGGACTGGTTTTGCGGCTGTCTGCAATCATGCCCCAATATGTAGTAGTCCGTCAAGAACTTTATCTATATACGGTGCAGTACCTTACAGCATGGGTACGGCTGCACTGAGCCCTCGCGTGTCAAGTTAGTTTCGGTTATTTATCAACCAAGGACATCGATCTCAGCCGGCAGCCGCCAATGGCCTACGCGGATCTGCAGGCGATAATGCCCCGGCGCCAGGCCTTCGGGCAGCCGCAGATTCACCTCGTGGCGGGGAGCGCGGGGGTCGATGCATTTGATCTCCAGCCGCTCGACCGGCTGATCCGCGATAGTGGCCGTTAGCGATTCGGGCGCGCCCACCTCTTCGAGCTGCACTTTTAGGATGCCGCTGGAGCTGGCGTTCTTCTGCACCAGGTTCACGCCGTCGGTGATGGAAACGATCCGAGGGACCTGTGGGCCGGCGGGAATTACGCGGACTGTCCCCGGAGCGCAAAGGCGCGTGCCGTTCATTTGTAGTTCTACAGGCAACAGTCCGGTGCGCACTCCTTTGGGAAGCCACACGTTCACTTGCCGGATTCCTTCGGCGATTGGCCAACCGATGAAGAACGGTTCAGCGGTCGCGCCGTCGATGTCGACGTTCAGATTATTCAGATCGCATTCGTCGGGCAGATTCTCCATCCAGACGGAGATTGCCGCGTGACGGGCGCGGTTCGGCGAAACGGGCTCGAAGGAGTAGGCGTGGGTGACACGTCTGATGGCGGGTTGTGGGGTGTGGGTTGTAGGTTGTGGGAAAGACTTCTTGCGCCAGGCGGTCCACATGTATTGTGTGTCGACGCCTTCCAGGCTCAGGAGTTGGAAATTGTTTTCGCGGGTGAAGGCGCGGATGTCGGCGGCGGAGAGGACCACGCCGCTCCAGGTGTCCGGGATCGCGGCGTGCGGAAGGCCGTTGAACTGGCCCTTGAAGATTCCACCGGACTTCAAAACGCGCTTCGCCTCGCGCATGTATTCCAGCACCACGTCGCGGCTGGGAATGTGCTGGAAGACGGCGTAGGAGTAGACGAAATCGAATGATTCGTCGGCAAATAGCCCGAGGCTTGCGCCGTTCGTCGCGTGGACATGCGCGTGCGGGATGTCGCGCAGGCGTTCGCCGGCCAGCCGAATCATTTCGTCTGAAACGTCGACGCCGTGGATCTCGCCGAAGTTCTTGCTCATCGGCTTCATCAAACGGCCGGGCCCGCAGCCGATCTCGAGTGCGCGCCAGGCGCGACGATTGGCGTCCTTGGGGAAGCGCTTCAGCTCTGTTTCGAGGGAACGAAGGACATCTCCCGCGGTGGCAAGAAAACCTTCTTCATCCTGATCGCGGCTGCCGAAAGCAACGTAATAGTGGGGATCTTCGCGAGCGCGCTGGTTCCAATCCTCGCGCATGCGGTCGCTGACGGCTGGGTCGTTATTCATCCTTGCAAGTGTTGTTCCTGATGGTATTGTCCGCCGGCTTGATTCCAGGCGCCGCCTGAACGCAGCGCGCCGCCATTTTCCATCCGCTGATGGTATTGCCCTCAATGAGATTATCGCGCGCGGGCGCGGGACGTTCCGCGTGACTGCCGAGATAGATGCCGGTTTCGAACACCTCCGTTTCGCCCAGCGCCGAACAGCCGAACTGCTTGGCGTTCTCGTTGCAATGCGCGGTGTTGATGTGCAGCAGGCGATTGCGCAGAATCTTGTGACCCGTACCGATGACGAAGATCCCGCCGAACTTCATGCCGTTCAGCTCGTTCTCTTCCACCACGATGTTCTGCGATTGCATGTCGATGTTGGCGTTGTTGAATACGATGCCGAAGTGGCCCCAGGGATAATCCTCCGGCTTGCCGCGATTGATGCAGGTGTTGCCGCGGACCGCGCCGTCGTGGAAGCCATCCAGGTCGATGCACTTGCCGTTGATTTCTTCGAAGTGGTTGTATTCGTAGCGGGAACGGTCGACATTGCCCGAGGTGTCGATGCCGACAGGCGTTCCGCTGTTCTCCACGTCGATGAGTTCGGTCACCAGGCCGATGCGGCTACCGGTGTTGCCGCTCACTTCAACCTCCGTTGCGTGACCTAATTGAATCGCATCGCGGCCGATATCGAAGAACTTGTTGTTCGCGAATTTGCCTTTGCTATTGCGCGGGGATCCGTAGCAGGAATGAGTCCAGAGCGCGTTGCCGCGGATGTTGTGAAATTCCGAATCGGCGACCGTGAAGGACTCGGTGCCTTCCTCCAGCAGAATCCCGCCTGAGGTATTGTTGCGGCCCTTGGCATTGCGCGAACCGCTGTCGCGAACTGTTATGTGATCCAGCAACACATCCTTCGAATGGTTCACCAAGACGGCAAAATTGGTGATGCCGGTGAAATCGACATGGTCGACAACCAGTCCGTCGGTATTTTCGATGAGCGCGCCGTTGTTGGGATAGAAGCGCGAGAAAGCTTGATCGCTGGGCGCCATTGGTAGAGGCTTTTCGAGTACCTGGCGATTGCCATCGATGGCGAAATTGCGCAGGTTCAACCGTCGGCAGTCCTTGCAGCTTATTACAGCGCGGCCTTGGAACTTCGGTGAAACGCGCAAGACGGTATGATCGCCGACGATGGTGAGATCGTGCGCACCATCAGGGAGCCGTAATTCGGAGGAAACCGCCACCGATCCGCGCGGCAGATGAACGGTGCCGGTCTTGGGAAAACTCAGCGTAACCAGAAGCGCGAGGATCAAGCGTTATTCTATCTAGCATGGCGATCGAATTTCGCGGCGTCGAGTTTCCGCCGCTGCACAACCTGACAGTGGCGGCGCCGAACGGCGCGGTAATCGGCGTCATTGGCGAAAAAGGCGCGGGGAAATCCGCGCTGTTGCGGCTGGCCGCGGGTCTTGAAAAACCGCAGTCCGGCGAAGTGTTGTGTGAAGGCACGCGGCGATACCTGGGACTCACCGATGCACTGCAGTTATCGCCGGTGGACCTGCTGCTGATCGAAAACTCGTTCGCCCAGCACGACGCTCTGGTGCGCGCCCGCGCGTTGGTGGGAATCGACCGGTTGCGTAGCGCGGGAACCACGGTGCTGATAGTGTCCCATGAGCCCGGCCTGTTGCGGCCGCTTTGCGACGAAGTCTGGTGGCTGGATGCGGGAGCGCTGCGGATGCGCGGCGATCCAGGCGAGGTGCTGGACGCCTATCAGCAGCAGATCGCCGAAAAATTCCGCGTCTGGGGTGCCACCCTTTCCAGCCCCGTAAGCTTGGCACTCCGCCGTGGCGACGGGCGCGCTGAGATTCTGGCGCTCGAAACCCTCAGCGACGCTTGGCAGCCAACTTTGGTCTGGCGAAGCGGGGAAGACGCCGTGATCCGAGTGCGCGTTCGCTTTACGGAGGCGGTGCAAGATCCGGTTGTTGGCATCCTGATCCGCACACGTATCGGTCTGGAGGTTTACGGCACCAACACCGAACTCGAGAAGGTGAAGCTTGGGCCCTGCGCCGCTGGCGCTGAATTCCAGTTGGAGTTCCGATTCGCTTGCAATCTGTGCCCGGGCGAATACACGCTGACGGCGGCTTCTCACGACCCCGACGGCACGGCGCACGACTGGATCGACGATGCCGTTGCGTTCATCGTGACGGATTCGCGGTACACAGCGGGCGTGGCGAACCTCCGGGCGAAAGTCAGAGTGGGGTAGCGGTCAGACGGCGAGCCGTGGGGCAGGTTGGCAACCTGCAGCGGGTTGGTAACCCGCTTGGTCCAAGCGCGATTAAGCAATCGCGCGCAGGTTTGGCAACCTGCCCCACATCAAACATCACAGCAGGTGACACAAACGCGGTGGTTTACTTTGCTTCCAGGATAAATGTCGGCGCGACGCCGGAGACCGTCGAGAATCCCGATGGCCCCACTGCGGTCAGCCAACTGGAACAGCCCTGCACCTTGCCGAGATAGGAGTGGGGATGCACGTCCACGCGCATCTTCTGCATTTCCAGGTGGCCGTACTGCAGCAGCGGAAAAATGTCCACGACGGGCTCCACGGCTTCCTGCACCACGTACGGATTGCGCAGCGCCATCCGCAGCGCCTTCTCCCAACCCGCATCGTCCACTTCGGACCCGCGGAACGAGGTTTGATCCACGCCGTCGTCGTTGGGGCGCAGGATCAACTTCTGGCGATTGTGCAGAATGAAGTCCGGCAGATCGACAGTCCGGTTCTTGTATTTGGTTTTGGTTTCGTGGACCACGCGTGTCCAGGGAACGAACTCGCGGATAGTGCGCCTTTCGGCCGCCGGGAAATTCGCGGTGATCGATTCATCGGTCAGCAGATCGAAGATCGCCTTCTTCTGCGACAACTCGGAGCGGAAATTGTTCACCACGCACACCGCGTGTTCGCGATAGGCCCGCAACAGCGGATGTGTCAGATCGAACCGCAGCAGAAACTCCTGCACTTTGATTCGCCGGAAAACCAGATCGATGGCGAAATCGCCCTTGCGGAGGACGCCGTTGCGATATTCGAGCTGATCGGGCGACACCACTTCCACCGCCAGACTATCGCGGCGGAAAAGTTCTGCGATCAGCGCGTTCTCACCGGATTCCGTGGTCTGGAACGGTTGACGGAATTCCAGAATTGCTATGTTCGGTTTCTTGGTCTTGCCACCCCACTCTTTGTAGGTCCGCAGAATCGCCTGCAGCAGGTGTTTCGTGCCCGGCAGTTTTTCCAGGTGATAGCGTTTGCGGAACTGCTTCACCGGTGGCGCATCGTAAAACAGGTCGGACAACGCCTCCCCATACGCCACGCCGGTGGGCGTATCCGGAATGTAGCGCGCAAAACGAAGCGTACCGTTGTTGAGGTGCGTGTCGATGAGGGAGGTAACCGAAGGAAACGGATATCCGGGATCCACGGCCGCGAGCATCTTCTCCGCCGGCAGCAATTCCATGCGCGAGAGAAGCGTGGGGCTGGCAATCGCCAGGTTCTCAATGCGATCGATGGCGCTCGAGAACGATTCCACCGCTTTCACCAAACTCTGGTACTGTCTGCGCGTGATAAAATGCGGACGCAGAACAGGAGACACGGGTCTCCCGCCGACGGCCAGGTTTTGTGCCTTCATCCGTTCCTGGAGATTGTGTGCCCAGGTAAGATCTTTGTACTGGTCGCCTTCTAGAATTTTGTGATAGCGGGCTACTGCCTCGCTCATCTGCGTCATTTTCGTCCGATTCTCTCTCGCCTCAAGTATCGCACGCCGACTGTGGAAAAGTGAAGTCTCAGCCCTTCCTTTCTGGCCGATTACTCCTTGTCATACAAGCATTTACAAGGAATTTCCCATGTTGATTCAGGCCCCGAGCCACAGGGCGGTTTTCGCCATTTTGACCGATCCGCGATAAAGTTAGCGCACGTTGTACCCATAACCGATCAGGATTGATTTTCCATCTCCGTGCAGCAGGAATGCGGCAAATTTTTTGGCGGAGTCCTGGTGATTCGACTTCGCAACAATCCCCAATTCCTGATCGATCGGCTGATGCAATCGCTCATCCACGCGAATCGTTTTCCCTGATTCATGCAGCACTAACGAATAAGCCGTGAAGACTGCATCGGCGTTCTTCGACTTTCCGTACTGCTTCGCCATGCTGATGTTTTCGGCGTAGACCACCTTCGGTTTCACTTTCTCCCAGATGCCCATGTGCTGCAGCGAATCGACTGCGGCTTCGCCGTAGGGCGCCAAGTCCGGTTTGGCGATCGCGACCACACGCACACTGGGCGAGCTGAGATCTTCGAGTCCGTTCAGTGCGTCGCCTCCCGCGGGGAACCACAGCGCCAGAACTCCACGCGCATACACGGCACGGCTCCCCGGCGCAAGTAATCCCTTGCGATCCAGGTCGGCGACGTGTTCCGAATCGGCGGCGGCGAATACATCGAACGGCGCGGAGCTTTCGATCTGGCGCGCGAGTTGCGCCGTCGATCCATAGCTGAAGACCGGATGAATGCCGGTTTCCGTTTCAAACCGCGGCCCGATCTCGCCGAATACTTCCGTCAGATTAGCCGCTGCGGCGACAGTGATGGCGGGCTTTGACTGTTCGTGCCGGCACGCGGTGGTAATGGCAACAATCCCAGCCAGAATAGCTAGACAGATGTGGGGCAGCATGGAATCCTGCGGCGGGTTGACTACCCGCCTCTGTGCGGGTGCCCGATCTATTGAGAGCCGGCTTGACAAGCCGGCGCAGGATTCCATCCTGCCCCACAGTCTGCTGGTCATGGTTAAAAATGCAACTTCATCCCCAACTCGAAGACCCTGGGATCCAGCGCGCTGGTGATACTGCCGAAGGCGGCGTTGCCCAACACACCGTTAGGCTGTCCTAGCGGCGGCGTGTTCGATACGTTGAAGACCTCGGCGCGAAACTCCAGGTTGGCGCGTTCGGTTAGCCGGAATATTTTCCCCAGCATCAAATCCGCGTGTTGATACCCGGGCCCGCGAACCGGGTTCCGAGAACTGTTGCCGATTGTAAATTGCGGCGCGACGTCGAACGCCGCGGTGTTGAAATACTGCCGGACGCTGCGGTGATCCGCCGCCAGACTCGGATCGCCGGTGCGATTGGGGCGCTCCGTCCCGTAGCCCGCGAACGAATTGAAATTCGTGATCTGCGTTACGGCGACCGGCATGCCGGATTGGATGCCGATCACACCGCCCAGTTCCCAACCTCTTCCGAATGGCAATTGATAGACGAAGCTCGCGGTAAAAACGTGCGGGATGTCGCCATTCGAGAGGTCCTTTTCCAGATGCCGGTTGTAGCTGTCGGCGACTGGAAAATTCGCTACCGGGCCGGTCAGGATGGCCGCGTCGAAGACAGCCGACGCGTCGTCGAGCAGCTTAGAAAACGTATAGGACGCAGTGAGAGTGAGCCCTGCCGAGAAGCGCTTTTCCAGGTGCGCGGCGAGGGCGTGATACGTCGAATTCCCGATATTATTGCGGAACAGCGTGACGGTGGTAAAACGCGGAAACGGCCGCAATAACTGCTGGCGCGTCACCGTTGGTCCGCCCAGCGTGGACGACGCCGGAATCTGCCCATAGAACGGATTCGCGACCTGCTGCGTAAGTTGCGATCCCAGGGCGAGGTCAGCGGCAGGCAACTGGTTGATGTTGGTATCAGGCACGCCAAGGTTGGTCAGCTTCGAGCCCAAGTAACCGATTTCAGCCGACCAGTTTTTCCCAAATGTCTTCTGCAACGCGAGGTTCCACTGCTGCGCGTAACCGGATTTTGTATCGCGCTCCACGCCGAACACGCCCTGCCCCAGTCCTGAATTCGGATTCGGCGGAATCACTTGCACTGCGGGCCCTTGCGACAGGAGGAACGCCGGATTGATATTGTCCTGGGATCGCTGCCCAACGCTCTGAATGAACGGGAAAAAGGGAACCGTGAAGGGCGTGGTGATGCCGGCCTGCTCGATCCACACCAAACCGTAGCCGGATCGGATCACAAATGAATCGTTCACTTGATATGCCAGGCTGAAGCGCGGCCCGAAATCGCCCCAGTCCAATCTTCGAGCGGATCGTGAGATGCTGTTCTTGCCGAGGAAATCGAGCTGCTGGGAATTGAGATTGAAAACTGCGCCGTGATCGTTGGCCTCGGTCGACGGAAAGTTCAATGTGTAGCGCAACCCCAGCCCGACCGACAGCCGCGCCGTTGGTTTCCAATCGTCCTGCACGAAGAACTCGGCGATGGTCGCGCGCGGCTTCAATACCTGCTGCTGCACGTCGATATTGAACGACGCCACCTGGCCGGTGAGAAACGAAGCTAGCGCGTTTCCAGTGTTTGCCAGCGGCGTTCCTGTGGCGCTCAGTGCGGCAGTGAATACGCTGGTGAAGGAATAGAGGCCCAGCGGATCCGGCGGCTGCAAAACGTCGAGCCGCTCCAGCCGGATGTCCGCCCCAAACTTCAAACTGTGCCGGCCGCGAATCGTAGAGTATGTATCGATGAACTGCGTGACGGAAGTAGTGAAGTTCGAATTGGCGCTCTCGGATGGGCCGACTTGTTGGAAGCCAGCGATCTGGAAAATCGGCAGATTTTCGGCCGAGCGCTGAAACCCGCGCCGCGTGAATCCGACACGAAGCTGATTCACAGCATTGGCCGAGCCTGCGTAAGTGTAATCGGCCACCGCGCTATCGGCCCGCGTCAGCGTGTCGCCGATCACGCCCGAGCTTATCGCGCCGCTGCCGTCGGGAAGCGGTGTGCCCGGAGCGGAATCGTCGCGCATGTACGTGTATCGGGTGAACAGGCGGTGGCGCTCACCGAAGAATCGATCCAGGCGCGTGTCGAACTGGTCGTTGTCCGTCGTATCGATGCCCAACCGCCGAAAATTGTTCGCCGCGGCTTCTTTGCCGTTGGCGAAAACGTTGGGCGCGGGGTAGTGGTTAAGCAGCGCGGCAGCCGCTTGGTCGAACTGATCGCGCGGAATCGTATTGCTCCCAAAAGGACTGCGCACGTACGTTCCCGCTGCATTCAGTTGGGTAGTCGCGGGATCGTATATCGGGATGCTCGCTGGAAAAACACCCTGCCGTTCGGCCGTGGTGGGAACGGTGCTGGTTTTCGTGTTGCCGATCCGCAAGCGCGTGCCCTGCCAGTCAACGAAGAAGAAGGTCTTGTTCTTCTGCATCGGCCCGCCGACCACAAACCCATACTGATTTCGTTTGAACGGCGCAGGCCCCGGTAGCGCAAAAAGATTGCGCGCGTTCAGCGCGTCGTTGCGGACGAATTCAAACAGCGTGCCATGCAGTTCGTTCGTGCCCGACTTGGAGCTTACTTGAATCACGCCGCCGTTGGAACGCCCGTATTCCGCCGAGTAGCTGTTGATCTGCACGCGAAACTCGCCGATCGCGTCGAGGATTGGAAAATAGGCCACCTGCCCCGGTTCCGGCTGCAGGACACTGACGCCGTCGTAAATGTACTCGCTGGTTCGGGGCCGGCTGCCATTGATGCGCGGGAGCGTGGAACCAGGCGGCAGCGCGACCCCGGGGGCCAGCGCCACCAGCGGCACGAAGTTCCGTCCGTCCAGCGGAAGCGTGCCGACCAGCGTTTCGCTCGCAACGAACGCCTCGGAGTTTTGCAGCATGGGCGCAGCGGCTTTCACCTCCACGGATTCGGAGACCTCTCCCAACTGAAGCTGCAGATCGAGCGACACACGATCCGCGACCCGCAGCACGACGCCGGTCCGCCGCAGAGTGGTGAAGCGCGCCTTGGTTACAGTCAGAACATAGTTCCCGGGAGGGAGCGCGAAGAAATGGAATTGACCTGTTTCCGACGTGACAGACCGCGCCGAGAGGCCAGTCCGCTGCTCTAACGCCTCGACCACCGCACCCGATACTCCCAGTCCCGTAGGGTCGCAGACCGTTCCGAAAAGCTCCGCGCGGCCTACTTGTCCGTACATTGAACCAGTCAGGACGGCAGCAACAGTTGCGAACATTACGATCTGTCTTAAGTACCAGACCATGTCTTGTATCTAAGACATTACCATAAAACCACTTGCGGCTTTGTCGCGCTGGCACGACAATGTAGTCTGAAGTGGATACGCACACCCAACTCGGCGAGGTTCGCCGGCAGCGCGGCATTTCCGCCGCCCAACTCGCCAAACTCGCCGGAGTGAGCAGACAGACTGTTTACGCCATCGAAGCCGGCGATTATGTGCCGAACACCACGCTGGCATTGCAGCTTGCCCGAATACTGGAGGCTCGCGTAGAGGACTTGTTCCAGTTAGAGAACACAACCCCCACGCTCCCGCCACCAGTGACCGTCGATCTTCTCGCCGGCGCGGAGCCTGCCCGCAAAGGCCAGCCAGTGCAGCTCTGCCATGTCGGCAAACACACCATGGCCGTCTCCGCCGACCCCCAGCCGCTCATGCTGCCCATGGCCGATGGCGTCATCGTGGAAACAGCGAGCCGCCGTCATCAAGCCGAGGTTCACGTCTTCCAGAGCGATTTCGAAGAAACCAAGCGCCTGCTGATCGCCGGATGCGACCCCGGCATTTCGCTGCTCACCCAGCACCTGGGACGCTACGACGACATCGACCTGGTGGTGGCACCGTCGTCCAGCCAGCAGGCACTGCGGTGGCTGAAAGAAGGAAGAGTGCACGTGGCCGGCTCGCACCTCCGCGATCTCCCCAGCGGCGAATATAATCTTCCCGCCATCCATCGGCTGTTCCCGCGCGGCTCGGTGAAGGTGGTTACTTTCGCGATTTGGGAGCAGGGGCTGGTTCTCGCCGCCGGAAACCCAAAGAACATCAAAAGCGCGGCGGACTTCGCGCGTAAGGACATCCGGATCGTGAATCGCGAAAAAGGAGCGGGCAGCCGCGAGCTGTTGGATCGGCAACTTCGCGAGGCCGGAGTTCCCGCGAGCCGCGTGCAGGGTTACCAGCGCATCGCGCACGGCCACCTGCCCGCCGCCCTCGCCGTCAGCCTGGGCGAGGCCGATTGCTGTATCGCCACGCGATCGGCGGCCAGAGCCTTCGGCCTCAGCTTTCTGCCCCTGGCCACCGAGCGCTACGATCTGGTGATCCGCCGCCAGTTCGCGAAACTGCCGGCCGTCGAAACACTGCTGGACGTACTGAACCGCGCCGCCATCCGGCGGAAGCTCGAATTGCTGGCCGGTTACGACACACGTCACACCGGCGAGGTTTTGGTCGGTTAACAAATCACGAGCGATCGATGCGTTACTGAGCCGTGACAGTGAGAAGCCGTGAAAGAATCGGCACCCGCTTCCTTACGGTCGCGGCTCGGTTTGGTCTGCCGCGTATTTGAAAGATGTTACCGAGCCGTGACCGTAAGGGAGCGGTCAGCCCATGAAATATTTCACAGCTTCTGAGGGAGCGGTGCTCCGGAGTTCTTACATCTTCAACGACGCAACTTTGATGGTGTCGCCTTCCTGCTCGCCCGTCACCGTGGCTCGCACGTGATCTTTGATCGTGGACGCTTTCAATGCGGTGATGGCGTCCTGATTCCCCTTGGTGTCGAGTTTCAGGATCTTGCCATCGGACGTAATGATCGCGTATCCGCTCTTCGAACACTGCAGCGCACAATCCCGGGTGTGTGCATCGGGATTGGCCTTCACCTTGGCCGAGCACGCGACATCCACCAGCGTAACGTCCTTCCAAGTCTCCGCCGCACACAAGAGCGGCAGCACAAGAAACGCCGTCAGACCGGCTAGTTTTATTCGATTCATGATTGATTTTCTCCTTTGACTGAAATTGATCAAGCCGCCACGATAGTTCGCGGCGACACATTCGCGCTGTGCTGTCCGGTGACTTCCGCCGAGGCGCGCACCTCCGTCAGACTGGCCAACACGTATGCTGCGATGGCCATCTCCACATCTCGAACTGCGAGATCGAAGAACATGCCAGTGGTAACAAGGTTGATGGCGATTCCCACCAGCCACACCGCCAGCACATAAGCGCCGATCCGGGTCCAGCGCGTCAGAATGGCCAGGCCCACCAGCATTTCGATCGGCCCGATCAGGTGCATCAGCGTTTCCGCGCCAATCGGCGCCACACGCCCGGCCAGCGGGCTGACGTACATGCTCCAATTGGCCAGCAGATTGAAGTATTTGTCCAATCCCGCCAGGAACGCGGCCGATCCCAGTCCAATGCGCAGCGCCCACCAGCAGGAATTGATTTTGTTGTCGAATCTCATTGTTTTCCCTTTCATACGTACCGAGCCCGGAGACCCGTAAGCGTTGCATGAAAAAATCCGGGAACCTTGGGTAGGGGTATCGACTCTGTAATTACGGGGGTCATTAGACCGATGACACAGGCAGCGCCCGTAATCGAGCTCGATCGCGCCATGTGGCAAGCCATGCCCGATGACGAAGTGGTCAGCCGCGTTCTCGGCGGCGATACTGCGCTGTATGAAGTGCTAATGCGACGTTACAACCAGCGGCTGTACCGCGTGGCCCGATCCATTCTGCACGACGGCGCAGAGGCCGAAGACGTGATGCAGGAAGCTTACGTTCGCGCCTTCGAACATCTCCGCCAGTTTGCCGGTGAGGCAAAGTTTTCCACCTGGCTGACCAAGATTGCGGTGCACGAAGCCCTTCGGCGCGTTCGGCGCCGAGGCAGAACCGAAGACCTGGACGATGGGAGAACTATGGATCACCCAGCGCGAGATTTAAGAGATCCCGAATCACAAACCTACGATCACGAGTTACGACAAGTGCTGGAGCGCGCCGTCGATACCCTACCGGAGAGCTACCGCTCGGTGTTCGTTCTGCGCGCGGTGGAAGGGCTTAACGTCGCCGATACCGCGGCCTGCCTGGATGTCGGAGAGGAAACCGTCAAGACCCGTCTGCATCGCGCCAGAGCGCTGCTCAGAAAAGACCTGCAACGCCGCGCCGGCATTGTCGCTTCCGATGTATTCCCATTCCATCTGTCGCGCTGCGACCGCGTGGTGGAAGCCGTCTTTCGCAGAATTGGCCGGCCCGCGTAACGGCGATCAGCGGTGCTTCAGCAGTTGCGGAAACTGTTCCTTTAAGCGCTTCAGCTTGGGCAGATCGTTGTACACGCAGTAAGGATAATCGGGATGGCGATCCAAAAAGTGCTGATGGTATTCCTCGGCATCGTAGAAGCCCTTGAGCGCTACCACCTGCGTCACAATGGGCCGCGGAAATACTTTCGCCTTGTTGAGCTGGTCGATGTACGCTTCCGCTACCCGCTTCTGATCGTCGTTTGCATAAAAAATCGCCGACCGGTATTGCGTCCCTACGTCCGGCCCCTGGCGGTTCAACTCTGTCGGGTCGTGCGCCACGGAGAAGTACACTTCCAGCAGTTGGCCGTAGGAAATCTGCGCAGGATCGTACGTGATTTTCACCGACTCGGCGTGACCGGTCACTCCGGAACCGACCACCTCATAGTGCGCCGTCATCTTGCTGCCGCCGGCGTAACCGGAAACAACTTCCGACACACCCTTCAAGCGATCGAAAATCGCCTCGACGCCCCAGAAGCATCCGCCTGCCACCACCGCGGTGGCCTTTTGCTTGGTAGCGGGGGCAGGAATATCGACCACTGGGGCCGGAAACTCAGCCGCGCCGGCAACGCAGGCGACCAATGACACGCAAAAAAGTCTCAACATAATCTACTCCTTCAAGCTCGCGAGATAAATTGCCGCGAGATCCTCGCAACCGGCGCGATCCGCTTCGTCGAACCGGCCCGGCAGCGGACTGTCCAGATCCAGCACCCCGATTAGCGCGCCGTCCTTGATCAGCGGTACCACCAGTTCCGACCGCGATGCCGTATCGCAGGCGATGTGGCCGGGAAATGCGTTGACATCGGGGACCACCACAGACTCGCGCCGCGCGGCCGCCGTACCGCACACGCCTTTGCCCATGGGAATCCGCACGCAGGCCGGTTTGCCTTGAAACGGACCCAATACCAGTTCGCGGCCTTGCAGTAAATAGAAGCCGGCCCAATTTACATCGGGCAAAGAATGAAAGATCAGCGCGGCGGTATTGGCGGCGTTCGCGATGCCGTCGCGTTCGCCCTCCAGTAGGCCTGCAAGCTGCGCGCGCAACTCCTGGTAAAACTCGGTCTTGTTTGCCGCCACGGGCGCAGTACCGGTAAACATAGCCTCCCTGCAGGCCAAGTTATCATGTTCCTATGTCCACTGTTCCCCAGGCCCAGGAGGAGACCAGCGCACTCGACCGGATCAAGGCGCTGGAAAGCGAGTACCTGCTGCAGAACTACGCGCGCTACCCGATGGCGTTAAATCGCGGCCGCGGTTGCTACGCCTACGATACTTCCGGCAAGCGCTATCTCGATCTGCTCACCGGGATCGGCGTGAATGCCCTGGGGCACGCGCATCCGCGTCTGGTGAAAGCCATCCGCGAGCAGGCTGGCTTGCTGCTCCACACCTCCAATCTCTACTATCACGAGTACCAGGGAGCGCTGGCGGAACGATTGGCCAAAATCAGCGGCCTCAAGCGCACCTTCTTCTGCAACTCCGGCGCGGAGTCCATGGAAGGCGCCATGAAGATGATCCGTTCGCACGGCCGCAAACTTCATCCGGAGAAATACGAAATTGTCGCGCTGCACAATTCCTTTCATGGACGGACCTTCGGCGCTCTATCCATCACCGGCCAGGAAAAATACCGCAAGGACTTTGAACCGATGCTGCCCGGCGCGAAGTTCGTCCCGGCCAACGACATCGTGGCGTTGGAGCAGATGGTGAACGAGCGCACCGCCGGCATCGTGATGGAGTGGATTCAGGGCGAAGGCGGCATCAATCCCATATCCAACGAATACGCACGCCGCGCGCGTGAACTGGCCGATCAGTACAACGCACTGCTGGTGTTCGATGAGATCCAGTGCGGCGTAGGACGGCCGGGTACTTACTTCGCTTATCAACTGGCCGATCCGGTGGTCCTGCCGGACATCATGGTGGCGGCCAAGCCGCTGGCGTGCGGCATTCCGCTGGGCGTGATCGTCGCCAACGAAAGAGCCGCACAGGCCATCGGCGCGGGGATGCACGGGTCCACGTTCGGCGGCGGTCCGCTGGCGTGCCGCGTGGCCATCGAATTCCTGGACATCCTGGAAGGCCTGCTGCCGCACATCCAGCAAGTGGGCAACTACTTCCGCATGCGGCTGGACGACATGCGCCGGCACTATTCCTTCATCAAGGAGGTGCGCGGCCGTGGCCTGATGATCGGCGTGGAGTTGACCATGTCAGGCAAGCAAATCGTTTTGGACGGCATGGAACAGGGGCTGCTGTTCAACTGCACGCACGACACGGTGCTGCGGTTCCTGCCGCCTTACATCATCACCGAACAAGAGATCGACCGCGGTGTGACTATCCTCAACAGGGTTTTCAAAGCCGCGGCCAAGCAGAGCATCGCAAGTTGAGCCTACTTCAGTGGAATCTGCGCTACCGCGCCGGCGAGCAGCTATTTGAAACGCCCGCTCCACTGGTGGAGCGCTATGCGGCGGAGCTGCCCGCGGGAGATGCACTGGACCTCGCTTGCGGGCCCGGACGCAACGCTTTGTATCTTGCCGGGCTGGGCTGGCGCGTAACGGCGGTAGACGGTTCACCCATCGCCATCGGCATCTTGCGGGCACGCGCGCGGGATCGGCAGCTCCAACTCGAATCGCGAATCGCCGATCTCGAGCGCGGCCAGTTTGAGATCCAGCCCGAGGCCTACGACCTGATTTGCGACTGTTACTACCTGCAGCGCGATCTGATCCCTTTGATGCAGGCCGGCGTGCGTCCAGGCGGATTGTTGATCGCGATCGTTCATCTCGCGGGTCCCGACCAGCCCGATGGTACGGCGACACGGGCCCGATCCGGCGAGTTGCAAAGTTACTTCGCGGATTGGACCGTGCTTCATTATTACGAAGGCCAACCAGCGGAATCATGCCATCAGCACGCAGTCGCCGAACTGGTCGCGCGGAAGCCGCTAGTGTCCTGAGTCAAAGTCCGCTACATAACTCATGGGGGGAGACCACCCCCGGCGCGGAACCATTTGTCGGGCTTTGATAGGATCGAGGATCATGACAGGTTCGCAAGTGCAGATCAGCGCCGCACTGCAGCGCCTTCAGGCGGAGAAGAGATATTTTTCGATTGGGGTCTACCGAATCGATGGCGAGTACGCCATTCGCATTGCATCGGCCGGCGCGAGTTGCGGGCAGTGCGAGAAGGTTCATTTGTCCACGGGCAATATCGGTCGGGTTGCACGCTTTGGCGTCCTCCATGCGATCGACGACGTATCCAAAGACGATTCGTACAGAAGTTGTTTCTCACAGGTTCGATCTGAAATCCTTGTGCCTATCGTCGCCTCGGGCAAGACAATCGGCGTCATCGATGCCGAATCCGACTCTAACCCGATCCATCGGAGCGAGTTACTGGATTTCGCAAAGGAAATCGAGCCGTTGCTCGAACGTGCCTAGCACTGCCTGGTAGTCCTGTCACGCCGTGCGGGGCTGCGGCTTCGGGACTCCCATTGA
>DASQGY010000072.1:0-19230 GCA_035632375.1 Bryobacteraceae bacterium
TCCGCGCCGCAATCACCGGCTCAAGCCCAATCCGTTAAGTTTTCCGGCCGGCTCGGAAATCAAACATTTCCCAGCGCTAATGTTGGTCACTGAAATATCAGATGCGACAAAAGCAATCCACCGAGCGTCGGCACGAGTGCCGACGCGGCACGCAGGAGTGCGTGCGCTACAATCTCGACGAAGCAGAATCAATAGCTTGCGCGGGCGCGCGGAAAACTCAACGACATTGGGCTCAAGCCGGTGCCAACACTTGCTGTGGCAGTTTTAGTCTGCGAGGCGGCGCACTTCTGGTGAGGAACACAAGAATTCAAGGAATGGCGAAAAGGGCCTCATGTGCTTCCTCGAATTCGGGGGCGCGAAGCGGCCCATTCTGAATTCTTGGATTCTTCGGACGCCGCCGCTACTTCAGCTCCATGATTTCTTTTTCTTTCGCCTTCACTGCCTGATCCAGCTTCCCGATGCTGCCGTCGGTCAGCTTCTGCGTTTCTTCCAGGGCGCGGCGCTCGTCGTCCTCGCTGATTAGCTTGTCCTTCAGCAGCTTTTTCAGATTCTCGTTGGCGTCGCGGCGGACGTTGCGCATGGCCACGCGATGGTCCTCGGCGATATGGTGGAGCTTCTTCACCAGCTCCTTGCGCCGTTCCTCGGTCAGTGGCGGAATCGGCACGCGGATCAGTTTCCCGTCGTTCGACGGATTCAAACCCAGGTCCGCGGCGCGGATGGATTTTTCGATTACCCCGATCTGCGAAACGTCCCAAGGCTGCACGGTGATCAGCGTCGGCTCCGGGACGTGCAGCGTGGCCATCTGATTGAGGGGCGTGGGCGTGCCGTAATAGTCGGCGCGCACGTTATCCAGCAGATTGATGGAGGCGCGTCCGGTGCGGACTCCGGCCATCTCGTGCTGCAAATCGCTCAGCACCTTTTCCATCCGGGCCTTGGCGTTCGCTTCAATTTCTCTGACGGTTTGAAAATTATGAGCGGGTTGGGTTGCTTGAGGTTCGTTTTTCATAACGTTGGACTAGTGGATGAGGGTTCCAATGGGCTCGCCCTTCGACATTCGCATTATATTGCCGAACACGTTCAAATTGAAAACCACGATGGGCAGCTTGTTGTCGCGGCACATGGCCACGGCCGAGGCGTCGAGCACGGCGAGCGCTTTGGACAGCACTTCGGTATAGGTCACTTCGCGGTAGAGCACGGCGTCGGTGTGCCGCAGCGGGTCTTTATCGTACACGCCATCGACGCGGGTGCCTTTGGCGATGGCGTCGGCGTGGATTTCGAGCGCGCGCAGGGTGGCGGCGGTATCGGTGGAAAAATACGGATTCGACGTGCCGGCGGCGAAGATCACGATGCGGCCCTTTTCGAAGTGGCGAATAGCCCGGCGGCGGATGTAGGGCTCGGCCACCTGGTGCATCTGGATGGCGGTCATCACCCGGGTGGGTACGCCGGCTTTTTCGAGCGCATCCTGCAAAGCCAGCGCGTTGATCACCGTGGCCAACATCCCCATGTGGTCCGCCGCCACGCGATCCATGTTCATGGATGCCGCGGACACGCCGCGAAAGAAATTGCCGCCGCCTACCACCAAGCCGATCTGCACGCCGGTTTTGGCCACCTCGGAGATTTCGGCCGCTAGATTCTTGACGCGTTCCGGATCGATACCGAAAGAACCAGCTCCGGCGAGCACTTCACCGCTCAGTTTGAGAACGATGCGCTTGTATCCGGGCGTGGGCATGCCGCGAGCCTAGGCCTGCGGCGCGGACTGCTCCGCCGTCTCTTCGATCAGCGCCGCTTCGCCCACCTTGAAGCGCACGAAGCGCGAGACCGAGATGTTTTCGCCCAGCTTGGCGATGGTGGTTTTGATCAGGTCGCCCACCGTGGTGGAATTCTCGCGGATGAAGGGCTGATCGTAGAGGCAGACCTCTTCGTAGAACTTGTTCATGCGGCCTTCCACGATCTTGTCCACCATCTTTTCCGGCTTGCCTTCCTCCAAGGCGCGGCCGCGTTGAATGTCGCGCTCCTTTTCCAGAGCTTCCGGGGTCACGTCTTCGCGGCGAATGAATTGTGGATCGGCGGCGGCGATCTGCATGGCCAGATCCTTCACCAGGTTCTGGAAATCGTCGGTCCGGGCGACGAAATCGGACTCGCAGTTCACCTCCACCAGCACGCCGAGCTGTGCGCCGGGATGGATATAGCTGCCCACCACGCCCTGGCGCGCGGTACGCGACGCCTTCTTCGACGCGGAGGCAATCCCGTGCTTGCGCAAAATGATCTCGGCCTCGGCCAGGTTGCCTTTGGCCTCGACCAACGCCTTCTTGCACTCCATCATGCCCGCGCCGGTACGGTCGCGAAGCTCTTTCACCAACTTTGCAGAGATTTCCATTCCGTTTTCGTGTTTTCCGTTTCTAGATTCTTGTTAGCACCAGTGAATGCGGCTGGAAGCTGCCGCCTTGCCGCCTGCCCCCTTCTGTCTCCTGGCTCCTGGCAGCCGTTACTCCCCGCCGCGCTTGACGCCCGCTTCCTCAGCGATGTCCGTGTCGGTGTCCGCAGCCGTCTCCACGGCCGGCGACTTCCGCGGCAGCGACATGGAAGGCAGATCCTCATCCGACAGGCCTTCCGACATGAGCTGATCCAACTGCTGCGGATCGAACTGCGCGTACTCCAGGTTCTCTTCAGGGGGAGTCTCGTCGGTGACGATCTTCTCCGCCACGAAGTCCTGCTCAGTAGCCAGCGCCCGGCCTTCGATCACCGCATCGGCGACTTTCGTCGTGAACAGCCGGATGGCGCGCAACGCGTCGTCGTTGCCGGGAATCACATGATCCACTTCGTCGGGATCGCAATTGGTATCCACTACGGCTACCACCGGAATGCCCAGCTTGCGGGCTTCTTTCACGGCGATGGCTTCTTTATTCGAGTCGACCACGAACAGGATATCCGGCAGGCCGTTCATTTCCTTGATGCCCGCCAGATTCTGCTGCAGATGTTTGCGCTCGCGTTCCAGACGCCCGGCTTCTTTCTTGACGCGTCCGGCATAGCCCCCCTCGGTGGTGGCCATGACGTCCAGCTCCTTCAGCCGCTTGATGGACTTTTGCACGGTCAGCATGTTGGTGAGCAGACCGCCCAACCAACGCTGGTTCACGTAGTATTGGCTGCAGCGCGCTGCCTCCTCGGCGATCGCTTCCTGCGCCTGCCGCTTGGTTCCGACAAACAGGACGGTCTTGCCCTGCGCGGCCATTTCGGCCACGTAGCGCATCGCGTCCTTGAACAACTTCAGGGTCTTTTGCAGATCGATGATGTAGATTCCGTTACGTTCGCCAAAGATGTATTCCTTCATCTTTGGATTCCAGCGCTTGGTCTGGTGCCCGAAGTGAACGCCCGCTTCGAGCAATTCTTTCATGGAAATTGACGGCAAAATGCCTCCTTGTTTCTAGAGTGAATGTTTCGCCCGGTCGTCGCCGCGCACACGGTCCAAAGCGGGATTTGTGTGCGCTTCGCGAAAACCGGCCGTTGTTGGATACAACCTAGCGCTTCGAGAACTGGAAGCGCTTCCGCGCGCCCTTCTGTCCGTACTTCTTGCGCTCGTGCTGGCGCGGGTCGCGGGTCAACAACCCAAGCTGTTTCAGTTTCGGCCGCAGCTCGGAATTGAATTCGATCAGTGCGCGGGCGATGCCCAGCCGGCAGGCCCCGGCCTGTCCAGCGGGTCCGCCGCCCTGCGTGAGAATAAGGATGTCGAACTTGTCGGCCATCTCGGTGGCCAACAGCGGCTGGCGCACCATGGCGCGCGCCGATTCGTTCGCGAAATAATGTTCGAATGTCCGCCCGTTGACGGTGATCTCGCCCTTGCCGGTTCGCAGGAAAATCCGTGCGACCGAGGTCTTGCGGCGGCCTGTTCCTAAATGCTGTACTAACGATGCCACTCAGAACCCTTTCTTGCGTTTACGTTAACGCCAGTTCCACAGGCTTTTGCGCCTGGTGCGGATGCTTGTCACCCGCGTAAACTTTCAACTTGCGGTACATCTGTTTGCCGAGCTTGGTTTTCGGCAGCATGCCCGCGATGGCTTGCTCCAACATCTTCGTTGGACGCGTGGCGCGCATCTTCACCGCGCCCACCTCAATCAATCCGCCCGGATAACCGGTGTGACGGCGGTATAATTTCTGCTGATCTTTGCGGCCGGTCAGCTTGATCTTCTCGGCGTTGATGATCACCACATGATCGCCGGTATCGAGGAAAGTGGTGTAGGTTGGCTTGTGCTTGCCCATCAGCAACAGCGCGGCCTTGCTGGCCACCCGGCCGAGAACCTGGTCCGAGGCGTCCACCACGTGCCATTGGCGCACGATTTCGCCCGGGGACGGAAACTGGGTTTTCATAAAGACAGACGTTCTCCGTTCGAGACTTACAGTCATCTCAGCTTACCGAATTGGGCGGGGGAGTGTCAATTTGGGGCGGTGGCGAATGGCGCTGGGGCTACTGGGCTCAATGGTCAGTGAGGGTGGGCCGGACAGGGGCAAGGCCAGAGGTATGAGTTCGAGTCCTATCTGGGGAGCCAAACTTGCTGCTCATTGAAAACACGAAAACACGACGTTCTTGCGCCGTGACCTGGCCATGTCCCTTTGTTCTCCGTTTCGAATCCTGCCCGAGCCTCCGTGTCCCTAGGCAGCTCGGGCGGTTTCCGCGCGTTTGATCCACTTGGCAATCTCGGTTGCAGTAGCTCCTATGGTGAGGAGCGACCTCATGATCAGGTCCAGCGACACCGAGTGGTCGGCTGCTTCCATCTTGGCAACGCGCGACTGACTCGATCCCAGCCGGTGTGCTAACGCGGCCTGCGTCAATCCCCTTCGTTCGCGAAGCTCGCGGAGTCCAGTGGCGAGCGCCAGCTTCAATTCGATAAAGCGATTCTCTTCCTCGCTCAGTTGGAGGAACTGGGCGCTGTCGCCAACCACCCAGCCGGCACGTTCCAAACGTTGCTTCTTGGTACGCTTCATGTGTGCTCCTTATCCGAAATCGCTCGCAGGTAGGCAGCCAGGCGTTTTTGACAGACTTCCACGATCTGGACCGGTGTAGCCTGGGTCTTCTTGCTGAAGATGTCGAGGATAACGATCGCATCCGGCGTGACGTGGTAAATGATTCGCCACGTTTGGTCACGATCGTTGATTCGTAGCTCGTGGCACTGGCGACCGATTGCGGGCATTGGTCGCGACTGGGGCAAACTCAGCCCTTGCCCTAGCTGCAGCCGCCTGAGAAGGAGTCCAGTTTCCAAGCGGGCTTGATTGCTGAACGGAGGGGTTTTGACTTCGCCCTTTAACCAAACCAGTGGCTTGTTCCCTATGCTAGGCATCTGTCGCCTATGTCCAATATGACATATTTCGCGAAGGCGCGCGCATTTGAGAAGGACGCATGCCGAAGAAATCCTGTTTGGCTAGTCGAGCTCTTTGAGCGGATTGAATACCTTGAGTCCGGGACGCCTGAAGTCCTGATCGTTGCCTGTGGCGATGGTCAGCCCATGCCGCCGGGCGGTGGCCGCGATGTAGCTGTCCTCAACCGGCATATGTTGGCCGGCCTTGTCGAGCAGCCGTTCCTGATCCGCCCATACGTGTGCGACTGATACGTTGAACCCGTGATTCGTCCTTGGATCGCTTCCACTAGCCGCGTCAGCCAGGCCTGCAGGACCTGACGCTGGCGTCCATCATTGGTGCGCACCCAGTAGGCCAGTTCGGCGATGACGACGGCGCTGGTATAACAGCGGTCCTGCTCCGCTTCGAGCCAGGCGATGACCCGTACGTCGCCGTGCCGCTTGGCCGGCTGGCAGATCACATCGGTGTCCAGCAACCAGTTCAAAGCTTCCGGTGCCGGGCTGACTGGGCAAGCCTTGAGCACGGCGAGCCAACTCTCCTTGCCCGGCAGCCGCCGAAACATCACCGCGTCTTCTTCTGCGTCGAAGCGCGCATCGACATAGTCTCCGGGCGAAGCTGGCGCAAGACCAGCCGGGACAGTGAGTCGCCGTTTGGAATCAAGCGTAACGATCATGGTGGGATTGTCCCACCGCTGGGTCACAGGGGGTCAAGCATTCGTGTTCTTCGTGTGGCCAGTTTCGACGAGCGGAAGTGGGTCACTTTGCCGAGTGAGGCCTGGGGCGCCACTCGCTTTTGCTTGTTGAGACCTGTTCATCTGCCGGGCCCGGGAGGCAATGCCAGTGTTTGAGTGACGGTCGCCTGCGGGAGACGTCAAACCGCGAACGGATCGACGATGCGCACGCCCGCGTTCGCGAAATCGGTGCGGTTTCTGGTGACGACGGCCAGCCTGTGGACTGCTGCCGTCGCCGCGATAAAGCTATCCTTGATCGGCATCGCCTTTCCACTTGTGCGGAGACGCGCCAAGAGTTCCGCCCATTTCAAACCCGTGTCGGCATCCCAAGGCAAACAATGAAGACGCCCAGCGCCCGAGTCGAACCAGCGTTCCAGGGCGGTCCGCTTCTTTCCCTTGGGAAGGATGAGTATCCCGAAACGCAGCTCACCCAGAATGACGGGGTCGACGGCTATGTCTGGCTCATGTGCGCGAAGCCAAGCCACGACACGCGGATCGGGCCTTGGTTTCGTTGGCTCGCTCAGGACGTTGGCGTCGACCAGGTACTTCACAGCGCATCCGTCAACTCGGAGTCGATGGGCATGAAGAAGTCCTTCCGCGGACAGGCGAGCAGCCAGTCAATAGCGCCCTCATTTGGCCGTGGCGACCGCCGGACGAGGCGATAGTCCCCATGATCGACACGCTCGACATCGAATTCCTGCCCCGCTTCGACACGGTCCATCTGACGGAGTTCCGCCGGCAGAACAATCTGGCCCTTGGAGGAGACTGTGGTCTTCACACAGGTAAGATATCGTCTTACCTACTGCTGTGTCAAGTACGGCGGCCAGGACTTGCCGTAGTCCGGGATTGCCTTTGGATACTAACGGGCCGCTCGTTAGGTCACAAACGCTATTGTGGCGGTTGAAATCCGGTCACTGGCGGGCACGCGATACATTCTGTCGGATTGCGCGCTTTACGCCAACCGCCGAGCCGGTAGAAACTGAAGGCATGAACTTTCTGCATCGCCGGCTCTGTGGGTCGAACGGGTGGAAAAAAACAGTGGAAACGCGCATCATTCCTTGGGTGCTGGAGGACGTCGATCTTGGTTCCAACGTTTTGGAGGTGGGGCCGGGACCGGGAGTGACCACGGATCTGCTGCGGCATCGCGTGGAGAGGCTGACCTGCGTGGAGATTCATCGCGGGTTCGCGGAGTCGCTGTCGCGGCGAACGGCCGGGCAGAACGTGCAGGTGCTTTGCGAGGACGCGACCGCGATGTCGCTGCCCGATGCCGGCTTCGATGGCGCGGTGTGTTTCACTATGCTGCATCATGTGCCGTCGGCCGCGTTGCAGGATCGTCTGCTCGCGGAAGTACGGCGCGTGCTGCGGCCGGGCGGCGTTTTCGCCGGCGTAGACAGCCGCTACAGCCGATTTTTCCGATTGCTGCATGTGTGGGACACGATGGTTGTAGTGGATCCGGCGGGGTTTCCCGGCCGATTGAAAGCCGCGGGCTTCGAGGATGTGCAAGTGGACGTAAATCCGTACGCATTCCGGTTTCGTGCGCGGCGCCCGGCTGTCTAGCTATCCTGGCGCTATGCCGTCGAAGATCGTGGACCGGATTCTGGCCGACACCGGCGTCCCGAAGTTGTTCTCCGCCTTGGCCGAAGAGCTGCCGCTGAGCGATCTGCAATCGCTTCTGCTGGAGGTTTATCAAGCTCGCAGTGCGTCGCTCAGTGAGCGGGATCTAGTGACGCGGGCGCAACGCGGTTTGATGACTCCCTCAAAGGTGGATGCGCGGCTGCTTCACGATTTTGATCGCGTCGCCTACCAGGTCGCGGAGAAATTCGAAGCCATCGAGCTGTCGCCGGTGGGGCCGCTGGGGTTGAATCGCGTGCTGGGCGAGGTGGGTCAAAACAACGTGCTGACCACCGTACGCAACGCCGAAGTGTTGGGCGATGCCACCATGGCCCTGGCGCTGGAATGCGCGCGGCGGCGCAAGGGCGCGGAGAACAGCACTGTGGTGCGGCTGTGCAACAGTCAACGCCTGATTCGGATGCAGCCTTTCGATTTCCCCGGGTACGTGCCGCACTTCCGTCTGTTTTCGATGGTTTCGGCGGGGCGCGATTCCGGTGGGAATGCCTTCGAGTTGGAGCACTTGGGCGAACATGTCCGGTTTTACCTGCGATTGTTCGCCGCTTTAAACGGGCAGGGTTTCCGCTTTGGCGGCGCGTTGGTGGAGATCTCGGAACCGGCGATTACCGCGGCGCTGCTGGAATCGCACGGCATTTCGCAGGAACAGGTTCGGGCGTCGATTCGCGCGCATCGAGTCGGCGGATCGGAGCGATTCCTGGCCGAGCACGGCGTTTCGCTGCCGGATCGAGTACAAGATCCGTCGAGCGAATTGGCGGATATTGCGCTGCGGCATGATCTGGCTGGACCTGTGCGCTTGCTTGTTGCTTTGAAGGACCGCATTGCGGAGGTTTTGCGTGAATTTCCGGACGCACAAATGCGTTTCAACTTCGCCCGGCTGGAAGGCCTGGCGTATTACACAGGACCATGTTTGCGGATCTCGCCCGCGGCGCCAGACGGGCGGCCCTATCCGATCGTGGACGGCGGTTTCACCAACTGGACAGCGCGGCTGTTGCAGAACCGGAAGGAACGGCTGCTGACCACCGGTGTGGGCACGGAGTTTGCCTGCGTTCAGTATCGGTGATAATCGGAAATATGGCTGTTTCCGCCGATGCGCTTCGTATTCATCTGGATTACACCGCCTGGGCCAGCAAGCGGCTGATGGACGCCGCGGCCGGGCTCGGCGAAGAGGATTTGACGCGGGATTTCAAGACCTCCGACAAGTGCGTGCTCGATACGCTAGTACACGTTTTTGCGGCGGATCGGATCTGGCTGGCGCGGATTCAGGGCGCGACGCGGGCTACGTTCATCGATGAGGAAGATCGGAAGTTTTCGGCGCTTCAAAAGGCGTGGCCGGCTCTGCACCAGCGGTGGAAAGAATGGGCCGCGCCGTTGAGCGATCGGGACGCAGTTGCCCAGATCTCCTACCGCGACATGAAGGGAAATCCCTACACGCAGCCGCTGTGGCAGATCCTGTTGCACGTGGTGAATCACGGGACGCATCATCGGGGGCAGGCAGCCGGGTTTCTGCGCGCGATGGGGCACACGCCGCCGCCGTTGGATCTGATTGCTTATTACCGGACGCTTTGATTCGGCAGCGCGGGGCTCTGTCCGGCCGAGTTGAACCAGGCGTTGCTGGCTGGAGTGAACAACAGGTAGCAGGCGGCGAGGCGCAGAAAGAAGCCAACCCACGGCAGTGCCAGTGAGCTAAACCTACCACCGTGACTAAGAATCAGAAAGGTGTTCAGCACAAGCGTTGCCGACCATAGCATGAGGATGGCGATTCCAACACGGGCCCAGTTCTGCCGTTGCAGAACGAAGATCGTGAAGACGACCCAGAGGATCAAGAGGAACGGCGTCAGGAGGAACGTTGGAGCGGACAGGAACCGGTTCACCCCCACGAACGCAAAGCTGTACAGTGTACCGAGGATGCTGAGTCCCACTGAGACGAACAATAGCGTGGCGGCTTGGCGGACGCTGTCCGGCCGGGCGAGTGCGGGAACCGCGGGCGGCTGCGGCACCGGTGGAGATTGCGCGGCGACAGCACGGCCACAGGTCGGGCAGAATTGCTTCGAAGGATCCAGCGGAGTCGCGCAGTGAGGGCAGAACATAATTGTCCGGCGATGCCCTGGAATTGTATCAGACCGGCTGTGTAGGTGCCGCTCAGCCCATTCGAGTAAAATCAAAGCTCATGCCTCAAACAGCCGACGTGGTGATCATTGGCGCGGGAATCGTCGGCTCCAGCATCGCCTATCACCTCACCGAAGCCGGCTGCAAGAACGTGCTGGTGATCGAGCGCGAAACACGCCAGGGCCTGGGCTCCACCGGCAAGAGCATGGGCGGCGTGCGTGCGCAGTTCGCTACCGACGTGAACATCCGCATGTCCATGTACGCCATTCCGTTCCTCAACCGCTTCGAAGAAGCCACCGGCTATCCTTCCGGCTACAAGCCGCACGGCTATCTGTTCATGGCCACCAACGAGAAGCACATGGATTACCTGCGCGCGAACTACGCTCGCCAAGTCGCGCTCGGGTTGAAAGGCGTCGAGTTGCTGCAACCGGCCGACGTCGCCAAAGTGCTTCCCATCATGCGCGCGGACGATATCGTCGGCGGCAGTTTCTGCCCCACCGACGGCTTCGTGGATCCGAACAGCGTGATGGTGGGCTTCATGCTTCGCGCCATGGAGCGCGGCGCAACGTTGCGGCGCGGCACGGAGGTCATCGGGATTCAAGTGGAAAACGCCGAAATTGCCGGTGTCGACACCACCAACGGAGCGGTCTCCACGCGCACGGTGGTGAACGCCGCTGGACCATGGGCGGCAGGTGTGGCCGCGTTCGCCGGCGCCGAGTTGCCGGTGGAGCCGCTGCGCCGCATGCTGGTGCCCACCGAGCCGTTTCCGGGCCTCCCCGAAAAGCTGCCGATGATGATCGACATGTCCACCGGCTGGCACTTCCGCCAGGAAGGATTGGGCCTGCTGATGGCCTGGAACGACGTGAACGAACCGGCCGGTCTGCGCATGGACTTCGATCCCGCATTCATCGAGACTATCCTCACCCACGCGGCAAACCGGGTCCCCGCCTTCGCCGATCTGGCGGTGAATCCACGGCGCTGCTGGGCCGGCTGTTACGAAATGTCGCCGGATCATCACGCCATTCTCGGTCCTTCGCCGCAAATCCGCGGACTGTTTTTCGCCAACGGATTCAGCGGCCACGGCGTGATGCATTCGCCCGCCACCGGCCGCATCGTCTCGGATCTGATAATGCGCGGCGAAACCGATATCATCGATGCGCGCGATCTAAACATCAACCGTTTCGCCGAGGGCCGCGCCATCGAGGAGACAGCGCTTCTCTAATCCATGGCGGAAATCCCATCGCTGACGGACATACGCGCCGCGCGCCAGGCCATCGCCGGATCGGCCATTCGTACGCCGCTGGTTCCCTTGAATGTCTTCGACGCGCCGGCGGAAATTTATCTCAAGCTCGAGAACCTGCAACCCATCGGATCGTTCAAAATCCGCGGTGCGTCCAACGCGATCGCGCATACCAGCGCCGAGCAACTGCGCCGTGGCGTGCTCACCGCATCAGCGGGAAACATGGCGCAAGGCGTGGCCTGGTGCGCCCGCGCGCTCGGGATCCGCTGTACCGTCATCGCTCCCGACACCGCGCCCGACACCAAGATCCGCGCCGTCGAACGGCTGGGCGGGAAAGTGCTCAAAGTCCCGTTCGATCATTGGTGGCGAGCCTTTGAAGAGCGCGCCTATCCCGGCGTCGAAGGAACTTTCATCCACGCCTTCGACGACCTGAACGTGATGGCCGGTAACGGCACCATCGGCCTGGAGATTGTCGAAGACCTGCCCGGCGTCGACACCGTGGTCGTCCCCTGGGGCGGTGGAGGATTATGCTGCGGGATCGCTGCGGCCATCCGCGCCCTGAAACCATCCTGCAAGATTTTCGCCGCCGAAGTCGCAACCGCCGCCCCGCTGATTGCCTCCTGGCAGGCCGGATCGCCGCAGGTTGTCGAGGTGCAGCGTTCCTTCGTCGATGGGGTCGGCGGCAAAACGGTATTCCCGGACATGTTCGATCGCGCGCGCCGCCTGATCGACGGGTCGCTGGTGGCCCAGATCCCCGAAGTTGTTTCGTCAATAAGGCTGCTAGCCGAGCGCAACCGGATTGTTGCTGAAGGGGCCGGGGCCACGGCCTTGGCTTGCGTGCTCGCCGGCCGCGCGGGTGCCGGGAAAGTGGTCTGCATCGTCTCCGGCGGCAACATCGACACCCCCAAACTTGTGGAAATCCTCTCGCAACCGTCACTTTCTTAGGAACAAAATCCACTTTCACTCGTCTTAACCAGGAAAAGGAGGCCGCATGAAGGCCAAGATCTGTGGTGTACTGCTCTTCGCTACCCTCGCGACAAGCAGCGCTTTTGCAGCGGTACAGGATTCGGACTATTACTGGCAGCGCCGCGCCGAGGCGCGCGAACGGGCCATAGAAGCCAGGGAACGCGCCCGCGAACAACGCGATTTCTCACGGCAGTTCACGCTGGAACGCCACCAGGCCCAACGCGAGGCCCTCCGCGCTCGCATGGAAGCCCGGCGCGAAGCCTTCCAAACCAGGCGCGAGCTAACCCGCGAACGCCGCGACGTGCTTCGCGAAGCAGCCCGAGCCCGCCGCGACGCGATCCGGGAAGCCCGCCGCGATTACTGGCGAAGCTGGCGGGTGTATTAGGCCGGAGGAATTCAAGAATCCAAGGAGTCAAGAATTCGAGTAAGCGCGGGGCCGGCTATTTCTCGGCTCCGCGCTCGTACATCACCTTTCCGCCAACAATCGTGTACTCCACCCGCGCCGTCGGAATCTGATCTTCTGCAATGGTCAAAATGTCCTTCGACAGCACCGTCACGTCCGCCAGCTTGCCGACCTTCAGCGAACCTTTGCTCGCTTCCTCGAACGCCGAATAAGCATTGTTCACCGTATAAGATCGCAACGCCTCCTCCCGGCTCATCCGCTGATCCGGAAAAAACACCGACGCATCCTTCAGCTTGCGGCTCACCGAAGCGTAGAAGCACGCGATCGGGTCCACGTCCTCCACCGGCGTATCCGTTCCGTTCGAAACCACCGCGCCCGACTTCATCAGTTTCTGCCAAACGTACGCGCCCTCTTCGGCCCGCTTCGGACCCAGCCGCGCCAGAACGTACGGGGCATCGGAAGTGCAATGAATCCCCTGCATGGACGCGATCACGCCCAACTGCCCGAACCGCGGAATATCGGCCGGATCGATATGCTGCGCGTGCTCGATGCGCCAGCGCAGATTCTTCTTGTCCGGATGCTCCTTGAATACCGACTCATAAATGTTCAGCACCTCGCGATTCGCTCGATCGCCGATAGCGTGTATGCAAAGCTGATAGCCGTTCGCGATGGCCAGTTCCGCCGTCTTGCGAATATCGGCCGGATCTTCGGTGGCCATTCCGGCGATGTTGGGCGTCCCCGCGGGCAGGTCCGAATACGGCGCCAGCAGCCAAGCCCCGCGCGAGCCGAGCGCCCCGTCGATTTGCCGTTTGATGGCCCGTACCGTCAGGTGATCGTCGCCCGCGCCGATGGTGTAATACTTCGCAAGATTCGGCCCAAGAATCGCGTTCGAGGTCCGCAACATCACCCACAGCCGCAGCCCGAGCTTGCCTTCGTTGGCCAGCGACTTCAGCAAATCCACCGTGGGCAGCGGAGACCCCGCATCTTGAAATGTCGTGATGCCCTTCGACAGGCACTCGCGCACCGCCAGATCCACTTGCTGCCGCGCTTCGGCCGTTAGCTCCCCAGGAGGCAAGTGCGCCCGATACGAATCGAGCGCCCGCCCAATCAGTTGCTGCGCGCGCTCGTTGAACAACCCGGTGGGATTGCCCCTGGCGTCTTTCAAAATCTCTCCGCCCGCCGGGCTCGGAGTGTTCTTGTCGATGCCGGCCAATCGCATCGCTTCCGCATTGGCGAATCCCGCGTGCCCGCTGGCGTGAGTGAGCCACACCGGATTGTGTGGCGACACCTTGCTCAGCTCGTCGTGCAGCGGGAATCCCTGCACGTTCGGCGACGGCGGCGGATCCCATTTCGCCTGGTGCCATCCGCGCCCCAAAATCCAGGCGCCGGGTTTTGCTTCCCGCGCCGCCGCTGCCACCATGGCGACAATCTGGTCCCAGTTCTTGGCCTCGCGCAGATTCAGCACCATCTTCGACGACCCGAGTCCCATAAAGTGCCCGTGACCTTCGATGAACCCCGGTATCGCCAGCCGCCCGCCGAGATCGATCACTTTGGTGGATGGCCCGATGTATCGCTGCACTTGGGTCGAGGTCCCGAGCGCAACGATCTTCCCCCCGCGAGCCGCCATCGCCTGCACCTGCGGCGCACCCGATTCCATAGTCACAATCTTCCCGTTGCGCAACACCAGGTCGGCTGGCTGGGCGTCCAGTACGCCAACCACAAGCGAAACCGCGATACATCCAAAACCAAGTTTCATGGTCTTACCAATATCGCAGAACATAGCCGCCTTTCCACAGGCCGCCCGCCGGATGGGTCGAACGTAAAGGTTCTTTCCTTTCAGACGATAAAAGAAGAGAGCGTGTAATCCAGCCTCAGCGCGCTAGCCGCTGATTGGCTTAGCGTCTCTATGCAGATTTCTCTCATTGCGATCGGCCGGTGCGTGGTTTCCAAACTGCCTGCGACAGCATTGTTGCTGTTGGCAACGATTCACCCGTGCTTCGCTCTGGATCCAGCGAAGAACCTGAGTCAATACGTCCACACGGTTTGGAGCGATGGCAACGGCCTTCCCAAGAATGCCGAGATCCGGAAGATCCTCCAAACCTCCGACGGCTACCTGTGGCTGGCCACCGATGCGGGCCTGGTGCGTTTCAATGGGTCTGAGTTCACCGTGTTTAGCGCCGCCACCACGCCGGCGTTTAAGTACAACGACGTGCAGGTCTTGTTCGAGGACCGGCAACACACGCTCTGGATCGCGACATCCAACGGAGCCTATCACGGAGACCTGATTCGTTATCGCGAGGGAAACTTCCAAAGGATCGCCGAAAACGAAGGACCTGGCAGTTTCTCCGTGGTGTCGATCGTCTCGACCACGGCCGGCGATATCTGGTTCGGCACGGCAAACCACGGCATCTTTCGATACCGTGACGGGCGATTTACCGCATACTCCCTCCCGGGCGGATACAGTCTCCTGCTGACGCTCTATCTGGACAGTCGCGGCGATCTCTGGGCCTGCGCCGGTGCCGGACTGTTGCACTTCGAGCGCAATGGATTTGTCCGGTTCGATCGCGTGCCGGAGTTGTCCGCGGAGAGGGTGCAGGTGTTTGATCTGGCTGAAAGTCCGGACGGCGAATGGTCCGTGGCGACTACCATCAAAGGCCTGGTGACGGTTCCTGCCCTAGCGTCGCTCCGCGCGGCGCCCAAACTTCCCGGGCAGCGCCGGTTTGTATCGCAAGCCCGCTTCGACCGGCAGGGAGGCCTCTGGTTCGCCGAGCAAATCGGTGGGCTTTATCGCTGGAAGGATCAACACTTGGACCAGTTCAAGCCGGGCAGCGGCGGGGATACGCTGGACGTCGAAGCGCTATACGAGGATCGACTCGGATCATTGTGGGTCGGTACGACTAACCATGGGGTGTGCCGGGTCCCGAATTCCAATGCGAACGAGCCGTTGGATTGCTTCACCGAAAAAAATGGCCTGCGGGGCGGCGCAGTTATGTCGATGCTGGAGGATCGAGAGGGGAGCATTTGGATTGGTACAGCGGGTGGAACTCTAGAACGGTTCAAGGATAACGCTCTCACTCTATACGGCAAAGGCGAGGGCCTTGCATCCCAGGTACGATCGCTCTATGTGGCGCATGACCGAAGCATCTGGTTAGGGACCGACTCCGGCCTGGTCCGGTTTGACAACGCCAAGCCGGTAACATTCCTGGCCCCATTCGGGCCCGCCAACAACCGGGTTCGATCCATCGCCGAAGATCGCGAAGGAAACATCTGGACCGGTACCGCGTATGGTCTCAACCAGTTCGCGAAGAAGGGAATCAAGACCTTTCCCGCAACGGACGTAGTCGCGCTTCATCCAGACCGTGACGGCGGCGTATGGTTCGCTCAATCGACCGTGACCATGGGTATCAGCCGCCTGCTCGATGGAAAGACCCAAGTATATTTCGATCGTCCCAGGTCGGAACAGGCCATTGTCAGTGCGATCCTGGAGGACCACGCGGGAACCCTATGGCTCGGGACCGCTGGGGGCGTCAGCCGTCTCGATGGCCGCAATAAGACGGACTTCCGGATTCAGGAGGGCGATACCGACAGCAGTGGCGTTACCTACTACACGCCGGGCGTTACACAGATGTTCGAGGACGCCGATCAAGTTCTCTGGATTGGCACCCACCACTCGGGTCTCTGGCGTCTCAAGGAAAAGCATTTAACCGCCTTTAACACCGCTGATGGGTTGTACGACAACTCAGTGTTGGGCGTTGTGGAGGACAATTACGGGTTTTTGTGGATGGCCGGCTGGCGAGGAATATCCAAAGTCAAAAAGAGCGAGCTCAACGATCTTGCCGCGCACAAAATCTCGCGTGTGAGCCCCATTCTGTACGGAGTCTCGGATCGTGCGGAGGGTGCTGGATGCACGGCAGGCGGCCAGTCGCCCGCATTGAAGACCTCCAGCGGCAGCCTGCTCTTCACTTGCATGAAAGGCGTCGTCTCGGTTGACCCTAGCCACCTGCCCTTTAACCGCACTCCGCCACCGGTGAATATAGAGCAGGTCCTGCTCAACGGCCTCCACGCCGTGGCACGGAATGCGCGAACCCCTGTAGGCAAAGGAGACGTCGAGTTTCATTACGCGGCGCTCAGCTATCTGGCGCCGGAAAAGGTCCAATACAAATACCGGCTGGTGGGCTACGACAAGGATTGGATCTCTCCAGGGAACCGGCACGTGGCCTACTACACCAATCTTCCGCCCGGCGATTACACGTTTCAGGTCGTCGCCTGCAACAACGATGGTATTTGGAACAACGAGGGGGCCGCATTTAATTTCTATCTTCAGCCCCACTTCTATCAAACTGCGTGGTTTTCGCTGCTGTGTATCCTCGGCGTATTGGGCTTGATGGTGGAGATCTACCGGTTCCGGCTCCGGCGAGTCCGCAAACATGAACGGGAATTGGTTTCCCTCGTCGACATGAGGACCCACGAGTTGAAGAAAGAGATCGCTCGCCGTCGGCAGGCGCAGGAGGCTGCGCAACAAGCCAGGGAGGCGGCTGAGTCCGCTACCCGGGCGAAGAGCGAATTTCTGGCCAACATGAGCCACGAGATCCGTACGCCGCTCAATGGCGTGATCGGCACGCTGGAGCTGGCCAGTGAAACGGATCCCACTCCGGAACAGGCCGAGCTGTTGAACATGGCGCACGAGTCGGCCAATAGCTTGCGTGTAGTGATCGACGACATCCTGGATTTCTCCAAGATCGAAGCCGGCAAGCTGGCCTTTGAGTGCGCCGCATTCGATCTGGCCGATACCGTTGCCGACGCCGCACGCTCCGTGGCTATTCGCGCTCACCAGAAGAAGCTGGAGCTGGCGTGGGCGGTGTCATCGGAGGCCCCGCCGATGTTGCTGGGCGATGCGACACGGCTCAAACAGGTCCTGATCAATCTATTAGGCAACGCCATAAAATTCACGCAGCAGGGAGAAATTGTGCTCCGCGTGGAAGCTGGGCGGCGCAACGACGACAAGATCGCTCTGAGATTCTCGGTTTCCGATACCGGCATTGGCATCCCGAAAGACAAGCAGAAGCTGATCTTCGAAGCCTTCGCCCAGGAGGACGCCTCCACCACCAGGAAATTTGGAGGCACCGGCTTGGGACTCACCATCTGTTCGCGCATCGTGAAACTTATGGGAGGCGAGATCTGGGTAGATAGCGAACCGGGCCATGGAGCTACGTTTTATTTCACTTCGGCCTTCCAGGTGGCAGTGGGCGAGAATTCTCCGTTGAATGAAGTCAAAGTGGAGTTGCAAGGAGTGAGCGCGCTCATCGTTGACGACAACCTGACCAACCGCAGAATTTTGGAAGGGATGCTGAAGAGCTGGGGTATGCTTCCCGTGGTCGCCGATTCGGGAATGGCTGGGCTCCAACTCATGCGGCAGGCAGCGGACAGCGGCTGCCCCTTCCGCCTTGTCCTGGCCGACTGTCAAATGCCGGAGATGGACGGGTTTCAATTCATCGAGCGCGTCAAAGAGACCCCAAGTCTGGCCGCGCCGGCCATCATGATGCTGAGCTCGGACGACTTCAACGGCACGCCGCAGCGCTGCCGCAGTCTGGGTTTGGCGGGAAGCTTGATCAAGCCATTGAAGCAATCGGAACTCATGGCCGCCATCCGCGCCGCGCTGGATCGGAATGGGGCCGCACATCCAGTGGCTGAGATGTCGCCGGCGGCTGCCCGTCGGTTGACTATCCTACTGGCGGAAGACAACCAGGTGAACCAGAGGCTGGCAGTCCGGTTACTGGAGAAGGCCGGCCATCGCGTACTGGTCGCGAACAACGGAAGAGAGGTTCTGGAAATCCTGAACCGGGAGAGCGTGGACCTGGTCCTCATGGATGTCCAGATGCCGGAGATGGACGGACTCACCGCCACGGGGTTGATTCGCGAAAAAGAGCAGCGCACTGGTAGCCACGTACCTATCATCGCCATGACCGCGCATGCCATGACCGGCGATCGCGAACGGATGATCGCCGCGGGAATGGACGACTATGTGTCGAAGCCCATCGACATCAAGCGCCTGAGAGAAACCATCAACCGGATCGCTGGCAAAGTCAGTATCCATGCTTGATCTGGTTCGCCCGCTTCACCCGGCAGTCGAGACAGAAATCGATAGTCACCGTCCCATCGGGATTCTCAGAGCCGGCGGCGCCAAGCTGGTTCGCTTCGTCCTTCGACACTATCTGCTGCCCCAGCTTCGACCGCGCGGGCAACCTCTGCCCGCAACCGTCGCAAAACCTTTCCTGGTCGCGCAACACAGTTCAATTGTGGCACGTGGCCGGGCGGGCGCTTATCCGGTGCCCTATCGTGAAGGTAACAAATGCGAACAGGCGAATCTGAAGGCGAGGATGCTCGAGCCACCCTCAGGCTAGGCCATAGCCTCTTGGCCAGATGGACCACTCAGAATTCGTCTGGTTCTCGATTCGTTTCCGAACAAGTAGTGCGTCGCCTGCCGTGCCCGATGAACCCGGGGCGGCGGCGTCTCCTTCGCCCGCAATGGCGCCTCAACTAGATCAGGGCGAATACTGCTCAACCCCTGGCCCTGCGATCCTCCAACTCGCGGGACCCGACGATGTAGTTCTCGAGATTGAACAATACAGCGACCGCCATATTGGAGAATCCACATCAACGGCGTCAACCATCCTAACCCGGCACAGCCGGAACCAAACAGGGAGATGAACGGAGTACGATGCTATCCGAGGTGGAAGGATGGGATTCGTACTGTTGACGGAACGTCATGGCCAGCAGATCGCTGGGGTGTTGTCCTGCTATGACCGGATG
>DASQGY010000073.1:0-22386 GCA_035632375.1 Bryobacteraceae bacterium
GCGCGTAAAAGGAACGAGGCGGGGTGGCATCCGAGCCACCCCGCCCCGGCTGTGCAGTGTTAGTCTGTTTCGAAGTCCATCTCGGGGATGTAGATCTCACCCGCATAGTCATCGCCAACCTGGGTCAAGCCGAACACCAGGTTATCCGTCTCGCCGACCAGTTTCAGCTCGGGCGCAACATATTGTTCCGTTGTTCTCATACTGTCTCCTTGGAAATAGGTCCAGCCGTTCTGCGTCTGAATCCGGTTCCCAGAGTAATCAAGAAAGTTCTCCGGGAAAATCCCCAAGTGCCAGCATTCCATTCACACCGCTTCCGATGGGGCGCCTTCCCCCAGGAACAAGGGAGTTGACATGCACCACAGCAATCCATTTCGAGGGACAATAATCAATTCCACCTTGACCGTGAAATACCTATCGGTCCAGTCCGCGCGGCAACGCTTCTCGATGGTGAGCTACGCATGTGCCGCATTCCTCTTAGTGTGTCTGCGCGCCCAAGCCCTCGATCCTTCGCACAGCATTACCCAGTACAGCCACGCTTCCTGGACTCGCCAGGCGGACCGGCTGCCCGGCGGCGTCTGGTCCTTGGCTCAGACCAAAGATGGAGTTTTGTGGATTGGCACAGAGTTGGGGCTCTTGCGCTTCGATGGCGTTCGCTTTCAGCCTTGGCGCCCCTCCGGGAGCACCCAGATTCCGGGCGATTCCATCACGGCGTTGCGGGCCGTCTCAGACGGCTCTTTGTGGATTGGAACCCGCGCGGGACTCTCCCATCTGGTGAAGGGCGAACTGCACAACTACACCACTCCTGGCAATTCGCCCGGCTCCTCCGTCAGAGCGATTCTCGAGCGTCGCGATCGCTCCATTTGGCTGGCGCTCATGGGCTACCATTCCGGGGGCCTTTGCCATGTCGAAACAAACAACATCGATTGCTCTTACACCTCCCGACTTCGCGATCCAGCCGTCAGTGCGCTTTTCGAAGATCGCGACGGCAGCCTTTGGGCTGGAGGCATGAGCGCTCTTCACCGAATGAAGCAGGACACCATTCAGGTTTATTCGTTGCCAGGGAAGGCGGCCACTGTCGCTTCCATCGGTGAAGACCAGCGCGGCCGGGTCTGGCTAACCGCTCAAGGCCCCGGCAGCCTGTTGCGTTTGGAGAACGGCCACTTGGTAGCCTGCACCATCCTGCCCGCCAGCCAACCCTTCCAGCCGTCGAGCTTGCTGGCCGATCGGGACGGTGGGCTATGGGTTGGGACTCTAGGGCAAGGTCTCTTTCATCTTCACAACGGCCGTGTGGATCGCTTCAATCATACCGACGGTCTATCGAACGATGTTGTGAACGCCTTATTCGAGGACCACGAAGGCAATATCTGGGCGGCCACTGAAAGCGGCTTGGATCGTTTCCGCGAATTCGCGGTTACCATGTTGTCCAAACGGGAGGGCTTGGTCCAGGATCTGGTTAGTTCGGTTCTTGCTTCCGGCTCCGGAGGAGTGTGGATTGGCACTGTTGGCGGAGTGAATCGCGTTCTGGGAAATAGCATTTCCTTGTACGACCGCCGCCAGGGTCTGCCCTCCCCAAGCGCGAGCGGGCTGTTTGAGGACCAAGCCGGCGACTTGTGGGTTGCTACCGGCAAGGGGCTCTCCTACCAGGAACACGCCCGCTTTCATTCGATGAGCCGCGCAGTTCCAAGCATTCGATCCATCACCGCCGCGTTCGAGGACTACAACCGCGACATTTGGTTCAGCGATCCCGAACAAGGCTTGGTCAGAATCCGAGACCGGCGGTTCGTTGAAGCCCTGCCCTGGTCTCAATTCCGGAATAGACAAGCCCGGGCCATCGAGACGGGCGAGCAGGCGGGAGAACTCTGGCTTGGATTCTCGCCGGAGGGCCTCGCTTCCTGGAAACCGGGACGCGCTGCCCGTTGGTATGGCCCAGAAGATGGATTGGCCCCGGGAGCGGTAGTGGATCTGCACCGCGACCGCGGCGGAATTCTCTGGATTGCGACGCAAAAGGGTTTGAGCCGGCTCAGCCACGACCATCTCGCCACCTTGGACAAGACCAACGGTCTCCCCTCCGAACACATCCAGGCCATGCTGCAAGACGATGATGGGTCGATCTGGCTCAACACCACCAGCGGGCTGGTCAGAATCTCATCTCAAGAGTTGGCCGCCTGGTCGGCCGATCCGCGGCGCAAGATTCGACCGGTGGTTTACGATGCCTCCGATGGCATGCAGATCCACGCAGGTTCTCTCGGCTATTTCCGGCATGCAGCAAGATCGACGGATGGCCGGCTATGGTTCGCCGCCGAGGAAGGAGTCGCAGTGGTGGACCCTAAACACCTGCCGCGGAACCGACTGGCCCCGCCGGTTGCAATCGAGAAGGTCACGGCCGGCGGTCAGGACTACCCAGTCAACTCCCCTCCTCGCCTGCCCCCGAGCACAAAAGATCTCGAAATCGACTACACGGCCTTCAGTTTCGTGGCCCCCGAGAAAGTGCAATTCCGCTATATGTTAGAGGGCTTGGAATCCGAATTCCACGATGCCGGAAACAGGCGCCAGGCCATCTATACGAATTTGCCACCCAAGAACTATCGTTTCCGCGTGATGGCCTCGAATAACGACGGGGTTTGGAATGAGACCCCTGCTTCCTTATCCTTCATAGTTCTTCCCGCGTTCTATCAAACAGCTTGGTTTACAACCCTGTGCGCTGCTGCCTTGATGCTCTTTTTGTGGGGCCTGTACCGTTTCCGCCTGCGCCAAATCCAGGCGAGGATAAAGCTACGTTTCGAAGAGCGGCTCGCCGAACGGACCCGCATCGCCAACGAACTTCACGACGATCTCCTGCAGAACATCTCCGGTTTTGGCCTGCAGCTCGATGGTCTTTCCAAGATCGCATTCGACTCCGCCCGCGTGAAGGAACGTATCCGCGATCTCCGCGAGCAAACCGAACAGTGGCTGCACGAGACGCGGGAAACCGTTTGGGATATCCGCTCGCCCTCTCTAGACGATCGGCACTTTTTGAAAGCGCTGCGGGAGACCGCGGAGAGGATCGCCAAAGGGAAACCAGTCCATTTGCAAATAAGCATTACCGGCAATACCCGCCCGTTGCCGCCCAATCTTGCCGGCCAATTGTTGAGAATCACCCGTGAGGCCATCCGCAACGCGATCGCCCACAGCCATGCCCATGTCATCCAGTTGCAAGTGGCTTACGTGGATCCGAATATGTTGCGGATTATGGTCAGCGATGACGGTTGCGGCTTTGATTTAGAGCAGGGATCGCGTAAGATGAAGCACTGGGGATTGGCGGCGATGGAGGAACGGGGCCGCCAGATTGGAGCCGAGTTAAACATTGACACAGCCCCGGGAGAGGGTACCAGGGTCGAGATTAGAGTCCGTACGGATCCCGGGCCGGAGTAGCGTTTCCTCATGAAGCAACGCTCGATTCGCGTCTTGATCGTTGACGATCACCCGATCGTTAGAAAGGGCCTCTCCGCAACCATCGAACCCGAGCCCGGCATGGAGGTGGTGGGCTCGGCGGGAACCGGTCCGGAAGCCCTGCGCCTCTTTCACGAAACCAAGCCGGACATCACCATCATGGATCTCACTCTCACGCCCGAGATGACCGGTCTCCAGGCCATGCAAACCATCCGTCGCGAGTGTCCGGACGCCCGGATTATCGCGCTCTCCGCTCATCATGGAGCGGAAGCCGTCTATCGCGCCATGCAAGCCGGCGCCAGGACCTTCTTGCTCAAGGCAACGCTGGGCGACGATCTGATTGCCGCCATTCGCGAGGTTCATGCCGGCGGAAGGCCGATTCCTTCCCCCATAGCGAGCCAGTTAGCGGATCGGATGAACCAGCCCGCCTTGACACCGCGTGAGCTGGATGTGTTGGAACTAATGGCAAAGGGCCTGCGCAACAAGGAAATCGGCGCCCAACTGGGCATCACAGACGCTACCACGCAGGGCCATGTCAAGAGCATTCTTGCAAAACTGAGTGTCCACGACCGTACTGAGGCGGTGACCGCCGCCATCCGCCGCGAGATCATTCACCTCGACTGAAGCAGTTCCGGCCCCCCCAAAGAACAGGGGTGTCCATCCCATTGCCATTGGGGAGTGCCGATTCCTATCGAGTCGATTAATGTAAAAATGTGCAGAGTTTTCCTCAAACCATTCGCGTGCTGGCTGTAAATCGAAATCGAATTCTACGCGAGGGCATTTCCACACTCATCGCGATGCAGCCCGGCTTGGAGCTGGTGGCCAGTACGGAAGCGTCCGAGGCGGCGTTGAGCATCTTCGACCGGCAGCGGCCGGACGTGACGCTGATGGACCTGGATCTACCCTTCGATAGCGGAGTGGACGCTATCCTACGCATCCGCAGTATCGATCCCGCCGCTTGGGTGATTGCCATGGTTACTCACGATTGGGACGAGGTGGGAGCGCGCGCCGTGAACGCAGGGGCCTCGGCCGTAATACCGAAGGATCTGATCGGTGAGATGCTCTTGCCTATGATCTTTTCCCGGCGTGAGACGCCGCCGTTTGATGGCCCGAACACCCCCGATTTCAGGGGTATGAAAGACCCCGAAACCTAGCGGCACGGTGCGCACGCTTCTGGGCATTTCCATCCAAGCAATCAACCACTAGGCTTAAGAGCGCGGTGTCAGTTACGCGACAGTCGTCGTGGACAACGCCGCCGGAAGGTACGGGGTAAATGTCAGACGAAGAATTCGAAGCGATCCTCGCCGAGCTGAAGCGGCTTCGTAAAGCGATCACCGACTCAGTGGACGAAATCGTCCATCAGGAGAGTGAGATCCAGGCGCTACACTGGCTGCTGCAACACAAAGGCATCGCGACCCAAGAAGAACTGGATACCGCCAGCGAGGAAGGTGCGCGACACGTGGAGATACTCCTCCGATCGGGGGCAACGGGCCTCGACGTACCGCACCGCGTGCCAGCCCGACCGGAGACAGGCGTACTCTGCCGTCGCGGCGGACACCACCGCGGCGTGGTACGGCCAAGAACCCGTCCGCGTCCTTAAGTGCCGCTTTTCCGGCCTATGCCTGTTTCGGCTTATTCTTGCTGCCGGGCGGCCGGCCGCGTCGTTTTGTCTGCGTCATCCAGGCTGGAGGCCGCCCTCTACGCTTTCCGCGTCCACGCGCCAACCGCTCCAGCGTATGGATCGCTTCCTCCAGGTGCTCGCGCTCTTGTCGTAATTCCCCCAACATCTTGATGATGTCCATCGCTCTAGTATACTCTAGTGCCCCCCTGATTTCAGGGGGTGCAATACCCTTGAATTTGGGGGTGTCAAAATGGAGCGCTCTGGGCATGGGAAACGGGCCACATCGCCTCTAAGCTAGAACAGTCGCAACGAAAATGTTCAAGCTAGGCCGGTTCGCTCGCCAGATCGGAGAGATCTCCGAAACGCGAGACTCGTTTACAGTAGCCTCCGGCGTTCAGGCGTCGGTTCACGACGACGGCGTCGTGCTGCTGCACATACCGACTGGAAAAGTCTTTCAAGCCAACCACACCGGCGCAAGAATCTGGCAACACTTGTCCAGTGGCATGCAGCCCGGCGTAATCGCGACGGAAATCAGCCGCCACTACGGAGTACCGCAAGACTTGGCAACTCGAGATATCGCCTCCTTCCTGACCGCACTCGAACAACACGGATTTGTGACGCGTACCGGGAGATTCCAATCATGAGCCCCGCCTCCTATGCACTGCTTTTGATCGGAGCTTTCTGGCAGATCGTGCGCTATGACGTGGTCAATGGAGCATTCGGATTTCAGCGCATTCACCGGCAAGTCGCCCGGCAGAAGGTAGTGACGCGCGCCCCAGTTCCCGGGCTGGAGACGGTCGTTTGCGACGCAGTTTCCCTGGCTGCCTGTTTCTATTGGAAGCCGGTCTTGTGTTTGCAGCGTTCCGTTGCCGCGGCGTTGCTGCTACGAAAGCACGGAATCAACGGCCGCCTGGTAATTGGGTACCGCCCGGCGCCATTTTTTTCCCACGCCTGGGTGGAAGTGGACGGACGCGTAGTGAACGACTTGCCGGGTTACAAGGAACGTTTGCAGGTCCTCTGCAGCGCCTGAGTAGACCATGAAACTCGAACCAGGCGTTTTCCATTTCAACGCGCAGCCTCGCCCCCACGACGCCGCATCTCCCATCTTCTTCGATGGGCGTCTCGACAATCGCCCGGATCTGCTGCTCCAACTCCGCGATCTCTTGCGCGACGACGTCCGCGATGCGGCGCTGGCATTTGCGGCATTCCAGAAATGGGGCGTCCAGGGACTCGCGCACTTGATCGGCGATTGGAGTCTGGTGATTTGGGACGAAGCGGAAAAAAGCCTGCTGCTGGCCAGCGATTTCGCCGGCGTCCGGCCTCTGTATTACTGCCTCCAGCGCGACCGCCTGCTATGGTCAACGCGCCTCGGCGCCCTGGTGGATGGTACGCAGGCCGCCGAAATCGACGATTCGTTCGTCGCCGGATTTCTTGCCGGTAGAGGCTCCCCGAACCGAACGCCGTATCGAGGCATCTTTTCCGTGCCTCCCGGCCAGGCGCTGCGCGTAACCAAGGATGGAGTGGCCACCGAGCAATTCTGGAAATTGCCGATCGGCAACATAATCCGCTATCGGCGCGAATTGGATTACGAAGAGCACCTTCGCTCCCTCTTCCGGGAAGCCGTGGGCTGCCGCCTCCGTGGTGCAGCGCCGGTGCTTTCCGAGTTGAGCGGAGGCCTGGATTCATCGTCCATCGTGTGCATGGCCAGTCATCTGATGGAGTGTGGAGAAACGCCAGTCCCCCGTCTGCTCACGGTCAGCTATGAATACCCGGGATCGCTCGATACGCGGTTTTGGAGAACAATCGAGGATCATTGCCATATAACGGGCGTCCATGTGCCCACCGCCGATTTTCCGTTCCTGACGGAAAACCATACTGGCGGAGACAGCCCGGCGTTTTGGGAGCAGATTCACAATTGCACCAGCTCTATTGCCCGCGAGGCCGGCGCGAATACCTACCTCACGGGACGAATGGGCGACCTGACGATGGGCAATTGGGGCGATGACAGCGATCAAGTTGCCGGACTCCTGCGCCGAGGCAAAATCGGCGATGCTCTGCGGCAATCTCTGGCGTGGAGCAAGCTCCTGCGGATTCCAATTTATTGGGTTCTCGGAAACGCGTTCTTATTGAACCTGCCTCCAGCCTACGCCATGCGGAAGCATGAAAAGGTAGAACGCTCTGCCGTTCCGTCCAGCACCGAAGACTCCATCGCACCCGAATTCTTGCTGCGCGCTCCGCCTTCCTCTATTTCCAACGACTGGATGGAAGCTCCCCCGGAGCGCCGCAAGCATTTCCGATCCCTCACGGAAACACTTGAGTTGCGCAAACTACAGCCCCCCGAACCGCTGCAGCATCTGCTGTACACCCATCCGTATGCACATCGGCCACTGGTGGAATTCATGTCCTCAATTCCAGCCGATATGGTGTGCCGGCCAGGGGAGCCACGACGTCTGATGCGCCGCGCGCTTCACGAATTGTGGCCTCCGGGACTGCGCAAGCGCCGCTCCAAGGGCTCCTTCAGCGGCGTGTTCCTCGATTCTCTCCGTCCCCTTGCTCGCTGGCTGCTTGAACAACCCTGCTTGCAAGTAGTGGAACGCGGCTATGTCTCGCCGGCGAGCTTGAAAAGACGGCTCGATCTGCTTACCCAAGCACTTGACTGCAATGAACCGCAACTCCGGCAGATCATCCTACTCGAACTGTGGCTGCGCAACCGGTTTGGAAAACCCATGGAACCTGCCGCACTGGTGAGCGCGGCGGTTTACTAAATCGGCAACACTGACGCACGGAATGGTTAAATAGGTAGATGTCCACCCTGGAGCAAGCCGGAACCGGTCTGCACAATCTCAGCAAGCGCCAACTCGCCGGGACGCTGACCGGGCTGCTGCTCACACTTTTCCTCGCCGCTCTCGACCAGACCATCGTGGGCACCGCGATGCCGCGCATCATCGCGCAATTGAACGGTTTCGACCGCTATCCCTGGGTCACCACCGCGTACCTGCTGACATCGACTCTGGCCGTTCCCATCTTCGCCAAGTTATCCGACATCTACGGCCGGAAGTGGTTTTTCCTGGCCGGCACGATGCTGTTCGTGGTGGCCTCAGCATTCTGCGGCGGCGCGGGCGAGATTCCGTGGGTTCCCGGCGATGGCATGACCCAGCTCATCGTATTCCGCGGCATCCAGGGACTCGGCGCGGGCATGATTGTGGGCTTGCTGTTCACCATCATCGGCGATATCTTCGCCCCCGCCGATCGCGCCAAATTCCAAGGACTGTTCGCCGCGGTCTGGGGACTGGCGTCGATCTTCGGGCCGACGCTCGGCGGCTGGATTACTGACCAGTGGTCCTGGCGCTGGACTTTCTGGGTGAATCTACCGGTGGGCGCGCTGGCTGCCGCATCCATCTTTGTCGAATTCCCGTACTTCCGACCCCACGGGGTCCGCCGACAGATCGACTGGTGGGGCGTGTTGACGCTCAGCGCTTGCCTGATTCCGTTGCTTCTGGCGCTCACCTGGGTAACCGACTACGGCTGGGGATCCCAGCGTGTCGTGTCGCTGCTGGCCATTGCCACAGTTATGCTCGTGGCGTTCCTATGGACCGAGCGTCGCGCCTCGGAGCCGTTGTTGCCGTTGGGACTGTTCCGGGATCCAGTGATCGCCGTTTCATCCGTGGCGGTTTTTCTGCTCGGCATCGGAACGTTCGGAGTGATTCTCTATGTTCCGCTGTTCATGCAAGGAGTGCTGGGGATTTCCGCCACGCGATCCGGATCGCTGCTGACGCCGCTGCTGCTCGGGGCCGTTGTAGCCAGCATGGCTGCGGGCGGCATCATCGGCCGTACGGGACGCTATCGGTCGCTTGCCATCGGCGGGTCGGTGCTCGCCACCATCGGGATGTTTCTGATGGCGGCCATGGATGGGAACACCACGCATTGGGAAGTGGTCCGCAACATGGTCATCGCCGGACTCGGCATTGGCGTGATGCAGCCCATCTACACGCTAGCCGTGCAAAACGTCGCTCCGGCCACGCAGATGGGCGCGGCGACAGCTTCCACGCAGTTCTTCCGTTCCATCGGCGCGACTTTGGGCGTGGCAGTTTTCGGTTCCGTCCTGCTCACCAAGTACCACAACGGTTTTCAAGACAGTGTTCCGCCCGGGACACCTCCGCAAATTCTCACTCCCTTCAACAATCCCATCCTGTTGATGCAGATCCGGGCGCAACTCGAAGCGAAGTTCGCCCAATTTCCCCGTGGCCTGGATCTGCTGCACAAGCTTTTGGACAATGTCCGGACGGCGTTGGTCAACGGCCTGCACGCCATTTTTCTAATGGGCGCCATTCTGATGGTGGTTGGCGTGGCCGCTAATCTGTTCTTGCGAGAAGTCCCGCTTCGCAAAAAGGTTCACAATCCCGCCGCAGCAGTGGAAGCTTAGAAGAAGCTGTGAAGAAATCTGCAACCGCTTCCTTACGGGCGCGGCTCGGTTTGGAAGATGTTACCGAGCCGTGACCGTGAGGGAGCGGTTCTTGCATGGCCGCGAGACTAGCCTGCGGTCTGCCGGTGTTCCGCCTCCTGCGCATCCACCACCGCGATGGCCGCCACGTTAACGATTTCATTCACCTCGGCGCCACGCTGCAACACGTGGACTGGCTTTGCAAGACCGGTGAGAATCGGGCCGATGGCCTCCGCCCCGCCGAGCCGCGCCAGCAGCTTGTAGGCCACGTTCCCCGCTTCGAGATTCGGGAACACCAGCACGTTCGCGCCGCCCTTGAGCGAGCTGAATGGGTAATCGTGCTGGAGGATCTCCGGCGTCACCGCGGTGTCGGCCTGCATTTCGCCGTCCACGATCAACTCCGGCGCTCGCTTTCGCACCAGGTCCAGCGCTCTCCGAACCTTGTCCGCCAGAGGATGCCGCGTGCTGCCGAAATTCGAAAACGAGAGCAGCGCGACGCGCGGCTTGACGTTGAAGCGCTCGGCCGTCTCTGCCGCCAGAATCGCGATCTCCGCCAAGTCCTCCGCCGACGGCTCGATATTCACCGTCGCATCCGCGAAGAAATAAATGCCTCGCTGCGTAATCATCAAGTAGACTCCCGCAACTTTGCGCAGACCTTCACGCACCGGTATTACTTCCAGACCCGGACGGATGGTCTCGGGATAATGTTGCGTCAGCCCGCCCACCAACGCGTCCGCGTCGCCGAGCGCAAGCATCACCGAGCCGAAATAATTGTGCTGCAGAATCAGCTCCTCGGCTTCTTTGCAGGTGACTCCCTTGCGCTGGCGCCGGTGAAACAACTCGTCGGTGTAACGGGCCAGTTGCGGCGATTGCGCCGGATCGACGATCACCGCCGAATCCAGACTGAGATGCAGGTTTGCCATCCGCTTACGGATCAGCGCTTCCCGGCCCAGCAGGATGGGCGTCGCAATCTCCTCGTCGATGAGAATTTGCGACGCGCGCAGAATCTTCAACTCCTCGCCTTCCGGAAACACCACGCGCTTCGGGTGCTGCTGCGCTTTGTTGATCATGATCCGCATCACGCCTTGCACTTTGCCCAGACGCTGCTCCAATTGCTCGCGATAGGCGTGGAGATCCACGGGCTCCTGCGCCACGCCGCTGTCCATTGCGGCCTTGGCCACCGCCATTGACTCCCGCAGCAGAACCCGCGGATCGAAAGGCTTGGGGATGATGTACAGCGGCCCGAACTGTATGCTCTCCATCCCGTAGGTGCGGCTGACCGACTCCGGCACTTCCTCCCGCGCGAGTTCCGCCAGCGCGTGGGTGGCCGCCAGCTTCATTGCTTCATTGATGGTGGTGGCGCGAACATCCAGAGCGCCGCGGAATATAAACGGGAAACCCAGGACGTTGTTCACTTGGTTCGGATAGTCCGATCGGCCTGTGGCGACAATCGCGTCCGGACGAGTCTTTACCGCGACGTCGTATGGAATTTCGGGATCGGGATTGGCCAACGCAAACACGATCGGGTGATCGGCCATCGAGAGCAGCATTTCAGGCGACACCGAATTGGCCACCGACAATCCGAAGAACACGTCCGCGCCGCGCATGGCATCGAGCAGTGTCCGGCGATCCGTCTCCACGGCGAATCGCGCCTTGTATGGATTCATTCCCTCGGTGCGGCCCTTATACACCACGCCCTTGGAATCGCACATCAGGATGTTCTCGCGCTTCATCCCAAGCGCTATGGCATGTTCGGCGCACGCCACTGCACTCGCCCCGGCGCCGTTGAACACAGCTTTCACTTCCCCGATCTTCTTGCCCACCAGAATCAGCGCATTCAGCAGTGCCGCACCGGAAATGATCGCCGTGCCATGCTGATCGTCATGGAACACGGGAATGCGCATGGTGCGCCGAAGTTCCTCTTCGATGATGAAACAGTCCGGCGCTTTGATGTCCTCCAGATTGATGCCGCCGAACGTCGGCTCCAGCATCTGGCAGGCGCGAATCACGTCCTGCGGGTCCTTGGCGTTCAGCTCCAGATCGAAAACATCGATGTCGGCGAAGCGTTTGAACAGCACGCCCTTGCCTTCCATAACGGGCTTGCCGGCCAGCGGTCCGATGTTCCCCAAACCAAGTACGGCGGTTCCATTGGTAACTACGGCCACCAGGTTTCCTTTGGCGGTGTAACGGTAAGCCAGGTTCGGTTGTTTTTCAATCTCCAGGCACGGAATCGCGACGCCGGGAGTGTAAGCCAGGCTCAAATCGCGTTGTGTGGCACAAGGCTTGGTCGGCGTGACAGCGATCTTCCCCGCCGGCGAAGACGAATGGTACTCGAGCGCATCTTCCTTACGTATCTTCATTTGTCATAACTTATAGCAACTTTGCGCCCAAACCTCGCCATTCCTCGTATTCCTTGTATTCTGTGAACTGATGCCTTCCTCCGAACTCCGCTGGCACCCTCTTCTGCGCCAATGGGTGAGTATTGCCGCGCACCGCCAGGGCCGTCCACAGTTGCCCGAGGACTGGTGTCCTTTCTGCCCCGGGTCCGGAAGGGTGCCCGAAAACTACGACGTCCACCTCTATCCCAACGATTTCCCGGCCTTCAGTTTGGAGAATCCGCTGTTCTCGCCGGAGCATGAACTCTTCGCCACAACCGGCGCGCGCGGCGCTTGCGATGTTGTACTTTACTCTCCCGATCATCGCTTGCTTCCGTCGCAGTTGACCGCGGAGCAATGGGCCACGGTGATCGATCTGTGGAGCAAGCGCACCGAAGAGCTCTCGGCCAGCGACGACGTTCAGTACGTCTCAGTGTTTGAGAACACCGGACTCGCCATCGGCGTCACCATGCCGCATCCGCACGGCCAGATCTACGCGTTTCCGTTTATCCCGCCGTTGGTTAGCGTGGAGCTCGATTCCGCGGCGGATCACTATCGGCAACACGGCGAATGTCTATATTGCCGGATCCTGGCTTCTGAAATTGAAGACGGCCGCCGGATCGTCGCAACGAACGAAAGCTTCGTGGCGTTTCTGCCGTTTTTCGGCCGCTTCCCGAGCGAGATGCAAATTTGTTCGCGGCGTCACTTCGAAAGAATGAACGATCTCACCGCCACAGAACGCACGGATCTCGCGGGGCTGCTGAAAACGGTGCGGCAGAAATATGACAACCTCTACGGTTTCCCAATGCCGCTGATGATGCTGCTGCGTCAGTCGCCGGCCAAGGGCGAGCATCCCTACTTTCACTTCCACATCGATTTTCTGCCCATCCAGCGCAGCGCGACCAAGCTGAAATATCTGGCGGCAGTGGAAAGCGGCAATGGCACTTTCCTCAACGACACCAGCCCCGAAGAGCAAGCAGTTCTGCTGCGCGAAGCAGGGAACACAGACTAGAGTCAAATCGACGAGGCACTCTTTGCAGTGCCGTAGAAGGAATCGCGGCTCGGAACCCACTGTGGATTCCGAGCCGCGAGTTGGAGGGAGCGGGCTTAGCGCCTGTCAAGGAATAACGTTTCCAGTGTGGCAAGTCCGCTCCCTTACGGTCACGGCTCGGTAACGGTTTCTGAGCCGTGACCGTGATGAGGGAGCGGTTTGGATAGGTTATTCCATTGCAGATCCTTAGTTACCGGCGGAGAAGGCCCTCCGATAATGATCCAGCGCGAATGCCATCAAGGAACGAGTGACACTGTCCGCTGGCCTGAACTGGGCCGTGACGGTCGGCTGGAAGTCGTTGGGGCCCTGCGTCAGCGTGAAGAACGCTTGCAGCAGTTGGCGATTGAGGGCGATTTGGACGTAGCCGCGGAGCGCCGCTGGAATCTGCGATTCGTCGCTCAGCACCAGATTTTGACCGTTGTAGCTGACGGTTACGTCAGAACCAGCCAGAGCCTGAGCGGCCGCATCCTGCCCTAATGCCCGAACCAGCGCTACGGCGACATCGAGGCGGCTGACCGCCCCACCAGGATTGAACGTCGAGCCACTGGCGCTCATCAATCCAGCCGGCCCGAAGTTGTAATCGCGCAGCGTGGAGCCGTTCGCCGTTACCGCTTCGGCGATGGCTTCCTGCGCGCCGGTCACGTCGGTAAATATGGGAACGGCGGCAAGCGATTGACGCAACGCGGTGTTCAGCACCAGCGTCTGCGCGAGGTCGCCTCGAGTCACGAAATAGGTCGGGTGGAACAGGCCGTCGCTGAAGGTGTCCATGATGCGGTTCGTCAGCACGAAATTGATTTCGGCTTGCGAAGGATCGCCCTGAATATCCGGCACCGGCGCCAGGATGAACTGCTGTTGCGTGATGGTGCCGTCCACCGGCCCAGGAAGAGCGGCGCCCGAGGTAGGCAGCCGTACTTCGGGGAGAGTGGTCAGCCCGCGAATGCCGCGAACCTCAAGCAACCAGTTGCCCGCCACGGGATTCGCCACCACCACTTCGCGAGTCGGGGCATCCAGTACCGGAATCGCGATGCCACCGGAGTAGACGTTGCCGTTGGGATCCGTGAGCAGCAGGCCGACGGTGTTGCCATTTCCGCTGTTCGCCAGATCGCCGATATGGGCCAGCACATCTAGCACGGACATGTTCGGCTGCACCACGAACGGCACGGAGTTCGGACTGCCGGGACCTGGCAGGGCGGCTGGAGTGTAGTCGACGTGGAACGACGTGGGGGCCGGTCCAGTGGCGGAGAAGCTGGCGTTGTAGTGCTGCTTGTCCAGCGGTCCACTGTAGGTTCCATAGTTTTTGGAGCGGTTGAAAACCTTGTCGATGGCGGCATACACATTGATATAACCGGCGCCAACTTCGAATTGCGAGAAGCCGGGCATCTGCGATGCCGTTTGCATCAGGATCTGCTTCACATCGTCGGCGGAGAGAGTCGGATCGACACTGAGAAGCAGCGCAGCGCTTCCCGCCACGAAGGGCGTGGCCATGGAGGTGCCGCTGATTTCGGTGTAGAAGGGAATGAACTGGGTGGGAAGCTCGGCGTCGGCGGTCTGGCCATTCGCCACCAGGTTGGTCTTGGCGCGCACGGAAACGATGTCCGTCGTGAACATGCCGGAGTCGGAAGCGAACTCGCGTCCGGTACCCGGAGCAGTGATGCTGGGAGCAACGCCAGCCGGGAGTCCACGAGAGGAGAAGCTGGCCAAGCCGCCTTCTTTGGTACCGGCGGCGACGCCGATCACCCACGATGGAGTGGCATACGGGTTCATGGTGTCTTTGCCCGGTCCGGAATTACCCGCGGCGAAGGCGACGATGATGTTGTTGTCGTGCGCAGCCTTGCTGGCGATGTTGATGGGATCGTTCGGATCGAAGGCGCCAGTGGTGCCCCAGGAGTTGGAGATGACGCGAATGTTGTAGCGGAACTGGTTGGCCAGCGCGTATTCAAAGCCGCCGAGCGCGTTCAAGACCAGGAGGGTCGCGCCGGAACCCACGCCAATCAGATTCGCTCCCGGCGCCACGCCAGCATACAGCCCACCGGAGGCCGCGCCCGTGCCGGCGATGATTCCCGCACAGTGCGAGCCGTGTCCGGAGTTAGTGTCGGTATTCGGAACGTTTTCCACAAACACCAGCGAAGTGAAGCCGGAGAGTGTGGCGGTGTCGGTGATTTGCTGCACGTTCTGAATGACGTGTTCCGGATAGTGAACATCGGAGTGGGTTCCGTCAATGCCCGAATCGTTGAGCTCTACCGAGAAGTTGCCTTTACCGGACACGGGCATTCCACCGTTCATCTTGATGAAATTCGGATCGGTGCGAGCGCGATCGACGCCGGTGAGTACGCGGGTCTCGTTGTTCAGGTAATCCAACTGATCGTTGGCCCAGATGGAGCGCACGGCGGCGTTCGAGGAGAGCGCCCGGACCTGGCCGGCAGTGGCAGGAACGGCGACCATCCCCAAATGTTGCATCGTATATCCGCGGGCAACACCGGCGGCCGTCAGCACCGCCATATGCGACGCGTTGAGCCCGTTCGAGGTGTTGAAGGCCACAATCACCGTGCCGGCGCTGGCGGAATCTGCCAAGCCAGATAGTTTTGAGGACAGCGATGGGCCCAGAGTGGCGGGCCATGCTGCGATTGCAGTCAGCAGGCCCAGCAGGATCGCCCGGGCCCAAAACGTGTGCCCAATGCGCTCCGAATCCGTTTGCGAGTTTCTCAAGGTTCTCATTTTTCGTTCATCTCCCCAAGGGCGCCACCCCCAGGATGTTGGGTGTCCAACATCTCACCCGGTGGTCGCCCGCTAAGTGTTGTTCTGCTGAGCACCTCATTGCGGTGGTGCTACTTCGATCTCGATAGGATTGACTCAGGGCGTTTCAAATTGTTTCAACAAAAATAGGAGTGCTGCTACTGGCGCGGTGCCGTGATATACTGTGAACGTGATTCCCGAGATGGCGCCAGACTTAGTGAGAGCCGCTCCGAGCGGTTCCACCCATGAGCGCATCCTACGCGTGGGTAAGAGTTTGTTTGCAAATCGCGGCTACGAACACACCAGCACGTCAGCGATTGCCCGACAAGCCGGCACCAGCGAATCGCAGCTCATGAAACATTTTGGGAGCAAGGCGGGATTGCTGGAAGCGATCTTTATTGAAGGATGGACCGGCATCACCGAGCAGGCGCGTCTGGCGATTCAGGATGTCACTTCACCGCCGGAAAAGTTGCGAGTGATCTCGCGATGCATCCTGCAGAGCCTGGAGCGCGACCCGGAATTGAAACTGCTGATGCTGCTGGAAGGCCGGCGCATCCGCAAAGAAGGCCAGATGGTCGCGTTGACCCAGGGCTTTCTGGGATTTGTGAAATTGCTCGACGGGGTACTGCTGGAAATGCGCGCCATGAATCTGCTGCGGCCGAGTCTCAGCCCGCAGGCGGTGCGATCGGCGCTGATGGGGATGCTGGAAGGGATGCTGCGCGACCGGTTCCTGTCCGACAGGTTGGGATTCCCGGCGGATTTCAATATGGATCAACTGCGAGAGATTCTGGGCTACACGCTGGCTTCGTTTTTGGTGGCCGCGCCGTAAACTGAAGAACACTTGGACCCCACTCCCTTACGGTCGCGGCTCGGTTTAGTATGTCGTGTATTCGGGATTTGTTTCGGCACGGTTACTTCGCGAAGTTGATTCTCAAGCCGGTGGTGAAGATAAAATCGTTGCGCTTGCGGCCGGCCAGCGGATCGCTCAGGAAACGATCGCTCGCGGTCACCTGCCAGGCCAGCCACTTCTTGATCGCAGTTGCGGTGGAGAGATCGAAATTCGTGCGGTATTCTCCAGTGCGGGAGATATTCGGATAAAAGCTGAGCCTTTCGTGGAGATTGGTGATGGAGTTCAGCTTGTACACCAGATCTTCGCCGGCCAGCATCTCGCCCGACGTTCGGGTCAAGCCCGTGGAAAAGAATTCGCGGTTGAGCGAGCCGCCGCCGAAGATGTCGAACATCGTACTTTCGCTCTTCCGCGCATGATAGCCGAATCCGCCCGCGGGCGCGAATCGAAGATCCAGGTTCTGAAACTGATCGGACTCCAGGTCCATCGATCCAAACGCGAAAAGGCGAGGCCGAACATTGAGGCTGTAATTCAAACCTCCGCGCTCTGCGTTAGCGGTCAGAATCGACTTACCCGCGACCTTGTTACTGGCATAGAGCGAGGTGAAATAAACCGCCAGCTTGTCGCGGCGAGTTATCCGATTCGCATTGGCGCTGACATTGAGGTTACTGGTGCTGGAGTTACCGCGCGCCGCGGCGTACCCGAAGTCGAGATACCCGGCCCACAGGTCGATGATCCGCGGATTCCGGTAGCGGTCTTCTTCCGCTTCGTAGGCGGACTGCTCGGCCCGGGAGCGGATCATCTTCACCGTATCTTTTGCGGCGGTGACGGTACCGGTGTCCTTGGTCTGGATCGCCAGCTTGTCGCCGGATGAGGTTACATCGCCGATCACTAACTGCCCATCGTGCAGCGTGACGGTCAGCGGCTCGCTGGAGGTTATGGAAACGACGGCGTCCCAGGGTACGGCGATGTTGCCGGCGTATTCGGATTTGAACACGATGTTCTTGCCATCCAGCTTCACAACGGTGCCGGTGAAGCGGTCGCCATTTTTCATGGTGAGCTGGTCGGCAAGCAAGGGAATCGCCGCGAGTGCTGCGAGCGTGAGTAGGCGCACGATAGTCATAGTTTGTTCTTGGATGTCTCCCGAGGTATTTAGTGGGAGACTCTACACAACTTACTATCGTTTCAAGGAATTTGTCGGGACGAAAAAAGGGCCGCACTACCCGGGACGCAAGGCAACCGCTTCCAGGAACCGGCTGCCTTCGTGATGGTGCTGCCCCATGGTTTGCGCCCCTTTTAGTTGCCGGTGTAGACAAGCATGACTGGCTGCGAGACGGCTGAATGACCCGCCGAATCGATCACTTTCAACTGCACGATGTAAGTGCCGGGGCCATTGACGAATTGGACAATCACCTTGGGATTGGAGGGCGTTTGCAACAGAGCCGGGACCTTGCCGCCGGGAAGTACCGAGTAGAAGTAAGTCAACGGGCCGGTGCCGGTGGATCCGCTCCCATCCAGAATGGTAGAAGGCTTGTTAGTGGTCAGCGACGACGGGGTCACGACTGCTGCCGTGGTAATTGCAGGGCCGGGCGTAGGCTGGAAAAGCTGGCCGTCGGCGACGATTCTCTCCGCCATGATTGCCGTGCTGAGATGTCCCTGACTGGCGCCGGTGAGATCGAGAATGTCGAAAGTGGCGGTCCCGGAGTAAGTGTTGCCGCTCGGATCGAGCGTGACTTGCTCCGAGATAGTGCCGACAGCGACGATAGTGGTGTTCGACGGGTCGAATAACCACGTGGGATGTTTCAACGAGTAGGTCAGTGGGCCGGTTTGCGTCCAGGCTCCGAGGCAAACGTTGCCGGTTGGGGGTGGGGAGATGTCGTTCAGGGTCTCCGTTCCGTCCGAATGCCACTGGTCGAATCCCTCATCGAACACGTTCGGTCCGGCGGTGAAGTAGCCGCCCTTGGGGTCCAGCAGGAAGATGGTATGCCAGAGGCCGACGATACTGGGGGTGGTCGCCAGGGGCGCGTCGGTAGACAATTGGGCTTCCGCCGGCATGGCCGACTGGAGGGCGTCCGACTTGGCCTTGATCCGCTCGAACGACTGCACAGCCATCTGATAGGCTGCCGGGCTCGAATCTTTGTTGATGCCACAGTTGGCGCTGGCCGAAACCGCAGTCAGCGCGGAAAGTACAACGGCCGTCAGGGCGGCCGTTCCGTGAAAGGTAAGATGTTTCACTTTTTGTTCTCCTTGTGCGACGGCGCTCAGTGGGCTGTCGCATGAAGTGAACATAAGGCCAAGGCGGCAGGCGCTTCAAGCGAAACCCAACGAAATACAGGGAATTTCGCACTTTTTCGAGGCTTGCGTGCCGTTGATTCGACTTGCGGGCTGGGCCGCCAGCCAGCCGTCTAGACCTCGACGTGTTCCAGATCACATATTGAGGCTGTCTGAGCCACCGGCAGAGGATCAAAGCGCGCCTGGAAAAACCGCAAATACTTGGGCTCGTAGACCATCTTCAGGCCGCCGATGCGGTCGCGCTCTTCGTAGACGCACAGGATGGATTCCGCGGTGACGTCCATGTGGGCCTGTGTGTACACGCGCCGAGGGATCGCCAGCCGGACCAACTCCAGCTTGGGCATACGTTCCTCACCGGTAGCCGGATCGCGGCCTGCCGAGACGACGCCACGCTCCATGGTACGTACCCCGGAATCGACATAAATTGCCGACGCCAGACTCTGCGCCGGGCACTGCTCCTGGGGGACATGCGGCAGAAAGGCGCGCGCATCCAGGAACACGCCGTGACCCCCGATGGGAAGGACAATGGGAATCCCCCAGTCGCGCAGCTTTTGTCCCAGATACTGCACCTGCCCGACGCGGGCGCGCATGTGATCGTCCTGCACGGACTCGTCAATTCCAATGCCCACCGCTTCCATGTCGCGCCCGGACATTCCGCCGTAGGTGTGCAGCCCTTCATAGATCACCACCATGTTGCGGGCGGCTTCCGCAATGACATCGTCATTGACGGCGAGAAACCCGCCGATGTTGGTGAGCGGGTCCTTCTTGGCGCTCATGGTGCAGCCGTCGGTAAGCGAGCAGATCTCGTGGACCAGGTCGGCGATCGGCCGATCGATCTCGCGTTGCTGATTGAAATAGGCATTCTCCGCCACACGCGTGGCGTCCAGGATCAGGCGCACGCCATAACGGGCGGTCAACATGCGGACGGCGCGCAGGTTTTCAATGGAGATGGGCTGGCCTCCCGCCATGTTGACGGTGGCGGCCACGCTCACGTACGGCACGCGATCCGGATTCTCGCGCAGCACCTGCTCCAGCTTGACCAAATCCACATTTCCCTTGAAGAGATGTTCACTCGCCGGATCGTGCGCCTCCGGGATGATGACGTCCACAAAGCGGCCACCGGCAAGTTCCTGATGTAGCCGCGTGGTGGTGAAGTACATGTTGCCGGGGATGACGTCGCCGGGACGGATCAGAATCTTCGAGATGATGTGCTCGGCGGCTCGGCCCTGGTGTGTGGGGATCAGGTGCTTGTAGCCGTAAACGCGCTGCACCGTCTCTTCGAGGTGGTAGAAATTGCGGCTGCCGGCGTAGGCCTCGTCGCCCAACATCATGCCGGCCCACTGGCGGTCGCTCATGGCATTGGTGCCGGAGTCCGTCAGCAGGTCGATATAAACGTCATCGGAGCGCAGCAGAAATGTGTTGTAGCCCGCATCGGCGATGGCCTGCTCCCGATACTCGCGCGTGGTGACACGCACCGGCTCCACAACCTTGATCTTGTAGGGTTCTGCCCAACTTCGCCTTTTCAATCGCATAAATTGCTTCCGAGCAATCGCCCAACCGAAGCGTAAGTTGTTGGTGGAACAAGGAAATGGATCAACGACTGAATGAAGGTGTGGGGGATTTCGCGCCGGGAATAACGTCGCGTTTGCGGTGGTCTTACAGGCGCCGGTCAACGATCGGCAGATACGGAAAAGAGGCATAGCGATGAAAAAGAGACCAGACGGGAACGCAATGGCGCATACACATATTGATGAGGATTCTATCGATCGGCGCGGGATGCTGAAGTGCATGGCCTGGGCCGGCACCGGACTGTTGTGGACGATGGAAGCCGGTATCCCGTCGTCCAACCTGCTGGCAGCGCCGTCGAAGAAGGCGGCTGCCAGTTTCAGCTTCGTGCAGATCAGCGACAGCCATATCGGGTTTAACAAGCCGGCAAATGCCGACGTCACCGCCACCATGCACGCGGCGATTGCGAAGATCAACGAGCTTCCGCATCAGCCGGACTTCATCATCCACACGGGCGATCTTACCCACCAGTCCAAGCCGAAGGAGTTCGACGATATGGATGGCGTGCTGAAGGACTGCAAGGTCAAGGACATTTTCTATGTCCCGGGTGAGCACGATACTTCAGTGGACGATGGCAAACTGTATCGCGAGAAATATGGCAAGAACACGAAGGGAAGCGGCTGGTACAGCTTCGATCACAAGGGCGTGCACCTGGTGGGCCTGGTAAATGTTGTGCAACTCGAAGGGATGGGGAAGCTCGGGCAGGAACAGCTCGCCTGGCTGCAGCAGGATCTGAAAGCTGTTTCCGCATCGACACCGGTGGTGTTGTTCGCGCACATTCCCTTGTGGACTGTGTATCCGGAATGGGGTTGGGGGACCAAGGACGGAGCGGAAGCGCTCTCCTACACCAAGGGCTTCGGTTCGGTAACGGTGCTGAACGGGCACATTCATCAGATCATGCAGAAGGTGGAAGGGAAGGTCACGTTCCATACCGCCAGATCGACGGCGTTTCCGCAACCGGCCCCGGGCAAGGCGCCGTCACCAGGGCCGATGACGGTTCCGGCGGGCGAGTTGCGTTCCGTGCTGGGAATCGCCGAGGTAAATTTCAACCAGGGGACGCATCATCTCGCAGTTGTCGATGAGGCGCTCGAGCAGCGATCGAAGTAACTCCGGCTGTGACCCATGATGCCAAGAATCCTATTAGCCGGAGTGTGTGCCGCGATATTGCCGGTCGCGCTCTCGTTTGTGCATCCGTTTGGTAATCCGCGAAACGTTAGCGGATCTCCCGGACAAGTTTTCGCTGGAGCGCAGATTCCAGAGCCGGTGCGTGAGCTGGTGCAGCGCAAGTGTGGAAATTGCCATTCGGAGTCGGTGGAGTGGCCATTTTACTCCCGGATCGCGCCGATGTCCTGGCTGGTGGATCGGGATGTGTCGGAGGCGCGCTCTCACATGAATCTCTCGCGCTGGGATGGCTACAGCAACCAGGACAAATTGGCCCTTCTGGCCCGATTGGCAACGAAAGCCCGTAGCGGGGAAATGCCGCCGGCCCGCTACACGGCGATTCATCGCGATTCAAAGCTGCTACCGAGCGAGCAAGATGCCCTGTATGAGTGGACGAAGGCGGAACGCAGGCGGCTGAGGAGTGGACAATGATCAAGAAACTAGAACTGGTGTTCTTTGTGGCGGCAATGCTTTCCCCGGCCAGCGGCCAGGACGGGCAGGCTCTCTTTCAGAAGCGCTGTACTGGGTGTCATGCACTCGACGCCGATCATGAAGGGCCTCGTCTTCGCGGTGTGGTGGGCAGGCCCGCTGGTTCAGTGAAAACTTTCACTTATTCCGCGGGGTTCCAGAAAGCGAAATTCGCGTGGGATGAAACCAAGCTGGACAAGTGGCTGACTGATACGGAATCCGTTATACCCGATAACGACATGTCGTTCCGCGTTCCCAAGCAGGATGAGCGCGCAGCTATCATTGCGTATCTCAAGAGTCTGTCAACACACTAGCGTCCAGCGCGATTCATTTGTGGCGCACGCTCTCAAGCGTGCCGTGTTCGCACTCTTGCGAACACTTTTGATGCGACCACCTCAACCC
>DASQGY010000074.1:0-15089 GCA_035632375.1 Bryobacteraceae bacterium
GTTCTTCTATGCGGCTGGCGAATCGTTGACCTACGAGCGTACCCGAGAAGCGTACCGCTCGGGTGCCCGCGACCTTCTGCCGAAGCCGAGCCGTGCCACGCAAGTAGCTTGTTACCTAACAGAGTTCTTGCCGCATCGTGCTCGATCAATTCACACAGTTCACTAGGGGGTATTCGAATGCCTGATCTGCAAGAAGCTCTGAGGGTTTTGATTATTGAAGACGAGGACGGCCACCGGCTGGAATTAGAGACTGCGCTCGCGAAATCGAATCTCAATATTGTCTTCGAATCTGCTCCGGATTACGATTCCGCACTATCCCAACTATTTTCCACTTACTATGACGTCGTGATCCTCGATCTGCTACTCCACATCGGACCAACCCGAAGTGTTGAACCCGATGACAATTTGGAAGGGTTGTGGATATTGCAAGAACTACTGGAGGCGGGCCTACAAGGTCGCATCCCAGTAATCATTTCCTCCGGTATCGCAAAGGACCGAGCGCCTTTAGTTGGGCAGGCGTTTCGTCGTTTCGGAGTGTTGGACGTTTGGTACAAATCACAAATCGACATGTATACTGCCGAATTCATGGAGGTCTTAGAAACGGAACACTACTTCGGCTTGGCCTGCAGGGTGTCATTTGAGAGTTCTTTGAACTGGACGCTCCTCGTTAAGGCGTTGGGTGATCGCTTTCGATGGGCATCCGCGGCGATTGATTTTGAGGCCGCAGAGCTAGAACTCCGTCATGTCCTCAGGAAGTTGTTCGCGGGGTCCGCGGAGATTCGCGTGGCTCCCCTCGGTTCCGGTATGGGAGGCGCGGCGGTGATTCTAGTGACACCAATCCTCTCTGGCGATGCCGAGTGTGCAAGGGTAGTGGTAAAGTATGGCGCAGCTGACATTGTTGTATCTGAGCAAGAGAAGTTTAATACGATTAAGCATTTCATGCAGGGCACTAGAACGACCCAGATTGAGGGCATAGCCGCTGGACGTCATCTTGGCGCAATCAGCTATTCCTTTGTGGGGTCGAGCGATGGAGCGATACAACCTTTTACCCAGTATTATTCACTCTCTGGATCTGGTGATATCAAGACATGTCTAACCGACTTGTTTACCGACACATGCAAACTATGGTATCTTAAACCAAATAGGTCTGCCCTTCCGGAAGCTTCTGTCGAAGAGGCTTACTCTGGCTATTTAGGAATTACTCGCGCTAATGTTCAAACGGCATTCGAATTCAGATATCGGGAGCGACCATTCGCTCAACAAATCACTATCCCTGCCATTGCACGCGCCTTTGATCATCCAATCGATGAATTTGTCAATGGGAAGTTCTTGATCCCGACGCGAACGATCGCATGCCGAACACATGGGGACCTGCACCCTAACAACATCTTCGTTGACCAAAGGACGCGAGTTAGCTGGCTCATTGATTTTGGTCGGACCGGTATAGGTCATTGGGCTCGAGATTTCGTTTGTCTGGAAGCATCGCTCGTCATCCGTCATACGCCATCCCATCCGATACCGCGAGTGTTTGAGTTCTTAGACGCATGGTTGCGTCTTTCGCGTCTCGACGAACCGATTCGATTCAATGATGCTGCGTATCCGGAAATGGTGAAGGCGGGTGACTGCGTGAGCCATCTCAGATCGCTTGCTTCGGGTACTATGGCTGATAGCGGACTGGGAATCAATGAGTTGTTGCTCGACTATTGCACAGCTCTGTTCTTTCAGCTCCTCAACTACACTCGCCTGCACAAGCTTATTCGCGATACCAACCGAAAGAACTACGTCTTGATCGCGCTGTGTCTGTTGTCTGAACGCATCAAGGCACTTAGAACCATACTTGGCCTAGGTTGAGGTGCGGAGGGCTTAGAGGCGTCTCCTAGCAACCGCTTTGATCACTGGCGGATTCTGGAGCCGTGGACTGTCGGCTATCTGACGCAAGCGTGGGGGATTCAGGCGGTGATGATTGTGCCGCTGCTGGGGAGCATTATGGTGTTCGTGCTGGTGTTGCTGATTATGTTGGAGGCGAGGCTGAGCGGGCTTTCGGACGTCAAAGGATCGGGATCGTAGATTTTGGGGCGGGGTCGCCGGGGTCGTAGATCAGGGCCAGGGATTTGATGGATTTTGTTTTTCCGCTGAAGGAAAAGAACAGGCAACCTTTCACTGGCTTCGCGGCGCGGCCTTCGGGGAGAGCTGCGTTGGCGATGGCTTCTTCGATGGGGCGCTCGTGCGGGTGATCGAGATCTTTGCCGTCGTCGGGCTGCGGCGGGCGCGGGATGTTCATGGGCACGTTATCGCGATTGTCGCCGGGGAATCGGCCGACCGGCCGCGGAGCGCCGAAGACAACCGACGCGTTGCCGTTGCCCGCTTCGGTGGTGAGCTGGCGATGCTGCTCCCAATCCGGATATTTGATCGAGGCGGCGACCATTCCCGGTGACGCGGTGTATAAGATGTTCTTGCCGTTGACTAGCAGCGTGAATTTGCTTGGCGAGAGGGCGATGGCGTCCTTGGGAAAAGCGGCGAGTTCGACAACCAAATAGTCTTTGGCGATATAGAATCGGTCATCGCCGGGGATGCTATGGACCAGGTATTCGAGGCCGATTTCCATGTTGGGGAGCGTGACGTGGACCGGATAATCGGTCGCCTTCGCGCGCGATGCCGGGTTCTGCGCGTAAAGCGTGGCGGAAATAATTGCAAGCACGGCAGCGCGGGCGATCACGACTTGAGTATACATCGGTGGCCTACAATAGCAGCAGCCATGCGCGTACTTTTGGTGCTTGTTTCGTTGTCGGTGACACTTGCCGCGGCGGATCTGAAATCGAAGATCGACGATCTGGTTTCATCCTGGCCGGCGTTGCAGAACGGCTATGTCGGGATGCAGGTGGTGAGTCTGACGGACGGGAAAGTGCTGTACGAGCGCAATCAGGATCGGTTGCTGGCGCCGGCATCGAACATGAAATTGTTCACCACCGCGCTGGCGTTGATGAAGCTGGGGCCGCAGTATCGATTTACCACGCAGATCGGCACCGATCAGGGGCCCGATGCGCGCGGAACGCTGGCGGGCAACCTGGTGTTTGTGGGCGGCGGCGATCCGAGTTTGTCGGGGCGCGAGTATCCTTATCGGAATCATTCGACCGCGTCGGGCGAGTATTCTTTCCATCCGGTAGACGAGCTGGTGAATCAGCTTGTGGCGCGCGGTTTGAAGCGGGTGGAAGGGGACATTGTGGGAGACGACCGCCGATATGTGTGGTCGCCTTACGCCGACGGTTGGTCGTTTAGCGACGCGGCGTGGGAATACGGCGCACCGGTGAGCGCGCTGATTGTGGACGATAACAGTTTTGCGGTGACCATACGGCCGGGCGCGGAGGCGGGCGATCTGGCGCAGGTTTCGTTGCTGCCGCCGTTCGAGTATTTTGCGATCGACAATCGGGTGCGCACGCAGGAGGGCGGCGAGCGGCGGGTGGATGTGGATCGGAAGCCGGGCGGGCGGCAGCTTCATTATTGGGGCTCGATCGGGTTGGGAGACGCGGGGCTGACGCAATTGATGGCAGTGGACGATCCGGCGGTGTATGCAGCGGAGGTGTTGCGAGACGCGCTGATCCGTCGTGGCATTCCGGTTCGCGGAAGAGCGGTGGCCAGGCATCGATTTTCGGATGACGCGTCGGAAGGGGGCAGGCCGCGGGTGACGCTGGCCGAGCGCACTTCGCCGCCCCTGGCGCAACTGCTGCAAGTGGTGGACAAGGTGAGCCAGAATCTGCACGCGGAGGTGATGCTGCGCGAAGTGGGGGCGGCGGCGAAACATTTCGGAAGCCGCGAGGCGGGGCTGAACGAGCTGCGGGATTTTCTGACGGAGATCGGGGTGGGGAAAGACGATTATCGATTCAGCGACGGGTCGGGATTGTCGCGCAGTACGCTGGTGACGCCGGCGTCGATCACGAAGCTGCTGGCGTACATGTATGGGTCGAGCCAGCGCGAGACTTTCGTGGGACTGCTGCCGATCGCGGGGGTGGACGGGACGCTAGGGCGGCGGTTTGCGGATCATCCGGAGGCGCGGGCAATTCGGGCGAAGACGGGGACGTTGGGGCACGTGCGGGCGAATTCGGGATACGTGGACTCGCCGGTATATGGGCCGCTGGCGTTTTCGATTTTGGTGAATAATTACAGTGCGCCGACGGCGGAGGTGAGCAAGTTTTTGGATTCGGTGGAGTTGGCGATGTTGAAGTGAGGGGGCGCCTCTTGCCATTTCTCGCTCGTGCACTGCTACCGCATGCCCCCGCACCCTGCATAGCCGCCGGCTGCACAGGGTCGCAATGAGAGAAGGATACTTGCGCATCCGGAATCGCGTATCGAAGCGGTAGATTTTAACGGTTTACCGGATTGCTCGCAGGTAGATAAACCAGAGAAGTTCGGCTTCAGGCAGCGATTCATTCCGCATCGTGCACGCGAGTTCTCCGAACTTCTCAACACACTCTCGGAGCAGGCCGGTGTTGACGACGTGAAACAACGAGCTTGTAGGGAACTATCTCAGTGCTACCACGTGTTTGAGCCGCCTTGCCCGAAATTGATCGCAGGCTCGCCCGTTGAGAGTGAGTATTTGAACACTGTGGCGGGATTTCGCGAGCGGCTGAAGCGAGGAGGGTTGGTGTGGGCACAAGCCCAATTTCAAACCAAAGACGAGTCGGAGGTGCTGCGATACCTTCGAGTGCTCAGCCGGAGCGATGATGCGGAGACGCGCAGGATTGCAGCGAGGCTGCTGGGTTCTCGATCTCGTCCAGAAGCCAAGCCGTACTCCCTAGGTGGTGGGTGCAAGTATTTTCGCGGCTTCCGTCACGGTAATCATCACAGTGAGCGGGTCAACTGGAGACGCGATAAACCCGTGCTTTTCGTAGAATCGTTTTGCCGCCTCTGAAATGGCGTGAACTAAGATTGCTCGTATGCCGGCGATTTCCGCGGCTTGGACGGTGCGCTGGATAGCGTCCCGAAGGAGTCCGGCGCCGATACCTTGGCCATGACATGTTTGATCGACGGCGAGGCGGCCTAGGATCATCACGGGAATTGGATCCGGCATATTGCGGCGGATTCGTCCGGGCGCCTCGGCGTGGGTCACGGCGCCTGCGGCGAGTGTGTAATAGCCGACGCCCTTGCTCTCTACGCACACCACGTAAGTCCGGGAGGCTCCACTCGACTCATTTTGCCGTGCGCGGCGGCGCAACCATTCATCGAGGGGCATCTCACCGCAATCGAACTCGGAGATATTGTGCTCGGCGGACAGTCTCTCCGGCGGCAGTAGGCTGCCAGCAACATTCATCAGTCCCAAGGCGCTTTCGTTCGAAGTAGCTGACGCAACTTGGGATTATCTTTCGGCGGGCGATCGAGCATGTTGGCAAACCGCTTGAACGCTTCCGGGGACAATGCGAAATAGCGGCGATCGAGCAAGACTGATTCGGCTTCGCGACAGGCCGTGTCCAGCATGAAATCGGATCGGGTACGACCAAGCGCTTCGGCCGCGCGGTCGATCATTGCCTTTTGCTTACGGCTTGCGCGGAGATTGATGGTCTCGCCACGGCTGGTGGTGGATTTTGCTGAAGTCCGCGGCATCTATCTCTTCCTGTCTACACAACGCGTATACATGCTGATAATGACATTATGCCACAGGAGCAGGTTGGTGGTGGACGTGGCCTAGTTAGAAACCAGCGCAACCCAGCGGCAAGCCAGCCTGAAGCCAAGGAGCCGATCGCGCGACTGGAGGACGTGAGTGGCGGATCAAATTGGATCGCAAAGCCGGGGAAGCACCGCAGCAATAGCCACTCGAAAGCGATATAATGCTCTCCGAATGAAGCGTATGCGTTACGCTCGATGCGCTCTGCTTCTGGCGTCCTTCTTTCCCGCGGCGGCACAGACGGGACTGACATTGGTGGGAGCAGGGTATGTACTGCCTACGAAGATGCATGTGGCGCCGGGTCAGGTGATCACCATCTACATGGCAGGTATGACCACGATTCTATCGCCAGGGTCCCGGTTGCGACGGGCCACAACCGTGCCTCTGCCGAAGACACTTGCCGGATTCGCGGTGAAGGTTCGCCAGGGCACAAATACGTACTCAGCGCCCCTTCTTACGGTCCAGCAGACACCCATTTGCAGCGAATCAAATTCCTCGTCGGCGGATTGCTATATGACGGCGCTCACCGTCGAAATCCCGTTTGAGCTTGTTCCCGCCATCCCCACGCACCCCGCGCCGCCTCCCGCCGATCTGATCGTGAACGATAATGGCACCGACGGTAAGCCATTCCCGCTGATGCCGGTGGTGGATAACATCCACGTCATCACTCTCTGCGATGCTCAGGTTCGCGGCCCATCCGGCCGTTCGTGCCCGGCTCTGGTGTTGCACGCGGACGGAACTGCGGTGAGTCCAACAGCACCCGCCAAGGCCGGAGAGGAGGTGGTGATTTACGCCTTCGGTCTAGGGCAGACCACGCCGCCGGTGAAAACCGGGGATCCCACTCCACTACCCCCACCCACGGTGGCAAGCGGAAGGGCTTCCAATCGAACCGTGAGTGTTGAGTTCGATTTTGGTCCCAACGCGACACCGTCCTATCCATACGTCAATCCGGTTTCGGCAAAGCCAGTCCTTCCGACCCCGGACTTTGTCGGGCTCACCGCAGGATTTGTGGGTTTGTATCAGATCAACGTCAAGTTGCCCGACAAACTCCCACGCGTCCCACGCTGTAGCCTGTACGGGTCACCGGCGGCGGAGCTCAACGTAGTGCATACCAATCTTACGGTCAATATCGGCGGGGTTAGTTCCTTTGATGGTGCGGGCACGTGTGTTGAATCCAACTGAGACGGGCCCTCGCGAGCAGATTCATCGGTCCCAAAGCGCGTTGGTTTCGCGTAGCCCGCGCGGCCGGGGATTGTCCTTCGGCGGCTGGTCGAGAATGCCGGTGAACCGCTGGAACGCTTCTTGGTGCGACCTTGAGTAACTGGGAACAAGGCCGAACGCGCCCAAACGGCCCCGAGCAAGTACTGCTGGGCACGATCGCATGTCATCCTGATGCTTTTGAAGACGCCTTGGCGTGGCTTCCAGCCTGTCGTTGATGGAGGGAACGTTGAGCTGACAGCTACTGAACGCAGCGTCAGTATCCGCGCATGACCAGCTATCGCAAACCCGAACAGGCCGACGGGGGCGTCGGCCGCGGACCAGGGGGTCCGCCCCACAATTCGATCCCAACGGGTAGTACAATCTTGGGCATTCGTGACGGGTTAACCTGAAAACAAGGAGCGATACTCGTGGATCAATGTAGCCATCTCGACCAGGTCAAGCGGGACATCCAGCCCAACACCACTGGATGCGAAGAGTGCATGAAAACAGGGGACCGCTGGTTCCATTTGCGGCTTTGCATGACCTGCGGGCACGTGGGCTGCTGCGATTCATCGCGCAACAAGCACGCGAGCAAGCATTCCACCGCGACTGGTCACGCGGTGATGAAGTCGCTGCAGCCGGGCGAAACCTGGGGCTGGTGCTTCGTGGACAAGGTGGAAATCGATTTTTCCTGAGCCGCGCGAGCGAGACACATGTTTGACAGCATCCTATGCCAGGTGAGCGAGTACGATCCGGAGATCTTCGGGCCGCTGATTGAGCTGGCGGTGGAGATCGCGCGCGAGGGGCGTGAGGGGCGGCGCATCGGGACGCTGTTCACGCTCGGGGATCATGAGGCTGTGCTGGCGCATTCGCGTCCGCTGATTCTGGATCCGCTGGTTGGTCACCCTAGCGCCGCTCGGCACGTTGCGGATCCGAATCTGCGCGGGACGATCAAAGAGCTGGCGCAGTTGGACGGCGCTTTCGTGGTGGATGCGGATGGAGTGTTTGTGTCGGCGTGCCGCTATCTGGATGCCGCTGGTTTGGCGGTGGACATACCGTTTGGACTGGGTAGCAGGCACATCGCGGGGGCGGCGATCACCGTGACGACCGGCGCGGTTGCGGTGGTGGTGTCGGAGAGCTCGACGGTGCGGGTGTTTTGCCACGGGAAGTTGATGGGCGAGATTATTCCGGAGTTGTGGTTGATGGGCCGGTATGAGGTGCAGATGAAGGGGCCGGTGTCGAAGGAGAACGTGGGCGATATGGCGGTGTTTACGCACCGGCGGGGTGGGTAGGCGGCGGAGGGTGGTTAGGCGGTATTCTTCCCGACCTAAGGTGTCGAGACGAGTCTCGACACGGCACGCAAAAGTGCGTGCGCTACATCGTGGCGACGCATAGCGATAGTGCGGTGCGCTTCCTCCCAGGAGTCGGAGACCTTATTCGAGGCGCTTGAAGCGGAACTTCAGTAGCGTCCAGACGGCGATCAGGCCGTCGCGGGGTTTGATTTTTTTGCCTTCGGCTAGGGAACGCGGGTGGTAGGAAATTGGGACTTCGGCGATTTTGTAGCCGGCGCGAATTAGCCGCGCGGTGATTTCGTGGTCTGTTTCGAAGCCGCGGGTTTCGAGCTTCATCGCTTTCAGGACTTGAGCTGGGTACAGCTTGTATGCGGTCAGGGTGTCGGTGATCCAGCGGGCGTAGAGGAGGGCGGTCCATAGCGAGAGGATGATGCCCGCCAGCCATGGGCCGACTGTTTGCGCGGGGTGTTTGCCTGGGGTGAGGCTCCAGCCTGATTTGCGAAATTCGCCTAGGACGCGGCTGCCGTAGATGGAATCCGCGCCTGCTCCCAAGGCCGCTAGCATTGGCAGGTAATCCGCTGGATCGTATTCCATGTCGGCGTCCTGGACCAGGATGTAGTCGCCTGTCGACTCGCGGATTCCACGCTGGACGGCGCGGCCTTTGCCCTGATTCGGAACCTGGGTGAAACACTTCACTCCGTCGCGCTCGAAGGTGCGGGCGATGGATTCGGTGGCGTCGGTTGATCCGTCGTTCACCACTATCACTTCTTTCTCGAAACCGAGTGCGCGCGTATCCACCTGGGCGATCGCGCGGAGGAGATCGCCAATATAGGCGGCCTCGTTGTAAGCGGGAATCACAATCGACAGCCGCTTCATTCCGCCGCACCGAAGCGGAAACGGAACAGCGCGAGCAGGGCCTTCAGGCCGTCCATGGGCTTCGATTTCTTGCCCTCGGTCTTGGTCCGCGCTTTGTACTCCACCGGGATTTCCAGAATGTAGTGACCACGGCGGCAGAGCTTGGCGACGATCTCGGTGTCCAGATTCATGCCGTCGGATTTCAGATGCAGCGAGCGCAGCAGCTTGGCATCGAATCCCTTGATACTGGTCAACGTGTCGGTGACGTATCGGTTGTACAAGAACAGAGTGGCGGTGCTCAGCAACATGCCGCCGTATTTGCTGACCAGGTAGAGGCCGCGCGCTTTGCCGTAGATGTTTTTCAGGCGGCCGCTGAGATCGGTACACTTCACCGCGCGGGTGCCGAAGACTGCGCCGAAATTGTTTCGCACAATCGAGAGAACCACGGGATAGATATCGCGCTCGAGATACTCCATGTCGGCCGGGAAGAAAACGATGATATCGCCGCGCGCTTTTTCGATTCCCAGACGCAACGCCGCGCCGCGCCCTTGCTGCCGGTCGAGACGGTAGGTCTTCACATTGCGGACGGAGCGGGCAAGCTCCAGCGTTCGATCCTTGGAGCCGCCATCGACGAAGATGATCTCCTTGCCCAGGTCGAACACTTGAAAATCGAGGGCCATCAGGCGCTTTAGCGTTTCCTCCACGGTGCGTTCTTCGTCGAGCGCGGGGACCACGATGGAGATCAGGTGGCGGAACGACTGCAAGGCGATGTCGATCCGCGATTGCACGATCTGCTGCAGTTCGTCGAGAACAAACCCGCCGGCGTGGCGTCCTTCCTGATCCTCCCAGTCGCGCAGTTTCACGGCGTCCATGGGGAAGCTGAAGGTGGCTTCGTCGAACGGGATGTACGCCGCGCCTGCGTCTTGCGGCGCGTCCTGGCGCTGGAAGAAGAAGTGAGTCACGGCATCCTTCCATTCCAGCGTGACCTCGCCTTTGCGGCTGAGAGCGGCGAGGAACTTCTGCGCCAGGTCGTGCGCGTCCTCTTCGGGAATATCGAAATCGCGGCGGATATTGGAGATGAAGATTTTGTCGGCGGCTTTGTTGTTGACAATCGCTTCGGCGACGCCGCGGGTGAGATACGAGGGGAAGAGCGAGGAGTGCTGCGTGCCCGGGCCGTAGACGATTACGTCCGCCGAAGCGAGAGCGGCGCATGCTTGCGGATGAATCGCGGGAATGCGCGCGCCGCGTGCGATCAAATCGTCGAATTCCGCGGGCGACAGTTGCCGGCCGTTCGCGATAGCGGAGCGGTAGAGCGACTCCTCGATCAGCGCGATGTCTTCGATCTTGGCCGGATTCTGGGCGGAGACGATTTCGGCTTCGCTGAACAGCATGCCGCCGTCGCTCTTGCGGGCGATCAGAAACAGGTTCTCGCCCTGGGTGATGTTCAGCAGGCGCGATTCGAGCTCGTAGAATGCCGAGAACGCATCCACTGTCCGGTTGAAATCGCGACCTTCGGCGAGATAGCAGCCGGCGAAAAGGATGTTGCCCAACGCGCAGTCGTCGAAATCGAAGCGATTTCCGTGAGACTGCTGCTCGATGGCGTAAGCGTGGAAGCGCAAGAAGAACTCGCGAAAGATGCGGGCTTGCTTCACTGAAAGCTGGTCGAAGTTGGCGGCGATCTCGGCGGGCGCGCTGCCGCTCGCGATGGCTTCGACCAACTCCATCCCAGCCGCGTATTCCATGCGCGTGGGCAGCCGGTAATCGGATAACCAACGCAAGGCGCGGTGGCAGTCCTGCGATTGGGGCATCAAGCGGTTGATGTTTTTGCGGACATCGGACGGCCCGAGCATACCGGGAATGAATCGCCGCAAGCGCCCGGTAGAATGGCCGTCGTCATAGGCGTTGATCAGGATGGTGAGCGAGATTTGGGGATGCTTGAGAAACGCCGCGGTGATGCTTTGCGTTCCGCTTCCGCCGGAGAACAGGACAACATTCAGCTTGGTGCGGCGGCCGCTGTCCGCGCCCGGGGTCATTCGGCTCCCGTACTGCGCGCGAGCAACTGCCGCTCCAGGTATTCCGCGTCGGCGGGCGAATTCACGCCAACGGATTCCGCCTCGGTCATGATGGGCACGCTGATCAGACTATCCAGCATCGGAAAAATCGGGAGAAAGTTCAACTCGCGCGTTCGCTTGCCGATGGATTCCGGGGAGCTCAGCAGCACGGGAAGCGCGCGTCGCAGGGCCTCGGTTTGGAACAGGAAAACACCGCAGTCACTTTCGCCGCGCTGGGGCAGAGCATCGCCTTCGCGCGCTTGCAGCACTCGAACTACGCGGCTGCGCGCGTCGCGCTCGAAATGAATATACGGGCGATCGCGCCACAATGTCGGGCATGTAGCTTCGGGATGCGCCGGACCCTGATGCATGCGCATCGCCAGGTGGAGCGAGGCTGGCTGCAAGGCCACCTGATCGCCCCAGACGATCAATGTGTTTGGCGTTTCGACAGCAGGCAAACCACAGGCGATGGCGTCGGCCATCCCGCGCGGTTCCATTTGTTGCGCGATCCGATGGCGCTCCGGCAACAGGTGGCGAGTCCTTTCTTCCACCAGGTCCCGCCCCTGCGGCGATAGCACGAAAACAAGGTGCTCGCACAACGGGCGCAAGAGATCCACCAGCCATTCCAGGATGCTTTTGCCGGCGATGGGGAACAGGATTTTGGGTTTATCGAAGCCCAGGCGCGAGCCACGTCCGGCGGCGGGAATCAGCGCGGTCCACAGCGACGGGTCGACCGCGGCATCCAGATAGGCGGCGGAATTCTCTCGACAAACGACAGGCGGCGCAGTCATCGCCAGGCTCCAATGTCCAGCAGATCTTCTATTTGGTCGATCAGGCAGTCGGCGCCGGCCTGCTCCAGATCGGTCGTCGAACAGGTGGAGGGAATTCCACAGGCCACTGCGCCGGCCAACTTCGCCGCCTGGATTCCGGCACGGGCATCCTCGATTACCAGACAGTGTTCGGTCGCCAGGTTGATGCCGCGCGCCGCCGCTTCGAAGATGTCCGGCGCAGGCTTGGCACGACCGACGTCGCCCGAATGCACGACGCAGTGAAACAGAGGTCGCATGGCGTTTCTATCGAGGAAGGCGTTGACGCTCGCCGGCGAGGCGGAAGTTGCCAGTGCCAGTCGGTGATCTTGGAACAAGGACTGCAACACGCCGCGCGCGCCGGGCATGATGGGATTCTCCGCGACGATACGCTGCAGTGCGATCCGGCTCTTGGCCGCAGCGAGCGCCTGGATCTGTTCTTCAGAGAACGAAATGGATGCGCCATTCAGCAGCATGCGAATCGCGTCGATGGTGCGCAAGCCGGCCAGCCGCAAATAATCGAAATCGCCGATTGGAAGGCCCGCCAAGGCCTGGCGGTAGGCATCGGCATGGATGGGCGACGAATTCATCAGCACGCCATCCATGTCGAAAATGATTCCACTGGGCGGAGCCAGGCTCGATCGACTATTCGTGATTCTCAGCAAGGCGCGCTTTCTTTCTACTGAGAATTGTAATCACTGCCGCGCCGATCCAACCGGTCAGCGTGAGCGCCAGCCCCAGGAGGAACGACGCCGGGCGATACCGGAAAACGACCGTATGCTTTCCTTGCGGTACAAAAACGCCGCGCAGCGCCAGATCCACCTCGTAGATTTCGGTATCGCGGCCGTCCACTTCCGCGTGCCAGCCAGGATAGTAGTTATCGGAGAGCACTAACATGCCGTCGCAGTTCATCTGGGCATCGATGTCGACGCGCGCGGGCTCGTATTTGGTGATCGACACCTGATCCGTGGCGCCGGGACAAGCGAGCTTCGGCGCGTCGCCAATAATGAGAACTTTATTTCGCAGGTCGTCCACTTGCTTGATGATGAACATGCGGCCTTCGCCCTTGAAGCGGATGGGGACGACTTCGTGAACCGTCCACGCGCGGGGGAACGGAGCGGGGTTCTCATACACCACGATGTTGCTCGCGCCTTGGAAGACCGGCTTTTGATCGTTGGCGGTGGGCTTGCGGCCCAGGACGTATTTCACTCCGAGCAACTTTTGCGTCTGCGGGATGTGCGCTTCCAGTTCAAAGGTATTTACGGTGACGCCGGCCTGGGCGCGCATGAAATCGAGGTTGTGATAGTCGCCCCAATTGCCGACGAGATCGTCGGTGGCGGTCTCCAAACGGAACGGGCCCGGCTGCGCATGGAGGAAGGCGGCGATATCGGCATTTCCCCAGGCTTTGTCGGCGAAGTTGCGGCGGCCGAAATCGTTGCGGTCGCTCAACATGTATTCCGACAGATTGCCAACTTCGAGCAGCAGCAGGAGCGTGAGCAGAGTAACGGCCTGGCGCTGGCCCAAATTGCCGGATCGCCAGGCATAGATCAGGACCGCCATCAGAGTGGTGCATAGGAATGTCACACCCACGCGACTGTCCATGTCCCACTTGTATTGTTTTGCCAGGTAAATCACCAGCAGTGACCCGCCGAGCAGAACGGCGAATCCGGCTATGCCGAGATTCATGCGGCGGAGCCACGGTGATTGGCTTGCAGTAGGCTCGGTCAGTAGCGATTCCCGGGCTGCTCCCAGAGCGTCGACGCCAAAGGCTCCAAGGCAAGCGAAACCGGCATGAAAAAGAAGAGTAGCCATGGCGGGGACTCGCGCCTTCTCGACAAACGGGACAACCGCGTAGATGAATCCGCTCATCACGGAGTTTGCGCCCAGCGAGTACACAAGCGCGCCAATCGCCACCGCGCTGAAAAGTTTCACAGCGTGCTGCCGCCACCATACGGCAATGCCCAACAGTGCCAGCGACACCGCGACAACGCCCAGGAAAGGACTGGCGTGGTCGGCGGGAGTGGGAATCAGAATCAGGAACAGGTATATAGGATGCAATCCGCGCGCGGCGTGGATGTAGTAGGGGACGACGTCCTTCCATCCCACGTGATCGGGTGCGCCGACCCAGCGCCAGGCCAGCTTTCCGTATTCTTGTGCCGGAAGAATCTGCAACGCGCCGACCATCAGAGCGAAGACCATCGCGGCTGCGGCCAGGCGGGCCATGCGCCAATCGACGCGGCCATCTTTCAGGATGTAGTAGAGCCAGGTGCCTCCGGCGGCGAGCATCAGGAAAATCGGTACCTGATGGTGGCCGCTCAACCAGGACATGCCGAGCGCAGTGCCGCAGAGCGCCGCACTGGCCCACTGCTGCTCGCCGCGCGCCGCTCGCAACAGGAACAGAAACACCAGGGGCGTCCAGACTGCGCCGTTCACCATTTGCGGCCAATCGGTCCATCCGACGTAGCCCGCCAGGCTGAAGACGAGCGCCGCGACCAGCGACGCCCCGCGGGAACGTTTCAGGTCGCGGCATAGCAGATACATGAACAGCGCCGCCATGAAATGGATCAAGACGTAATACCATTGCAGCGCCCACATGCGGATGTGACCGTCGTGCTTGGGGATCAGCCATAGGATCCAGTTGAGAGGATAAGCCGCGCCCGGCTGCGCCTGCCCCAGAAACGACTGGCCCAGCCAACTGTGCGGGTCCCAGAGCGGGAATTGGCCTTGCTGCATCTGACGCGATTCTTCCTCATACCAGGGCAGAACCTGTTCGGCGAGATCGGGCCCCCAGATCCAATCGTATTGATAGGTGAAGACTAGCTTCCAGTAGAAGCAGGCGATGATTAGAAAGAGAACGATTGGAACGGTGAAAGAGCCGGGCCACCGGAGCGCCGAAATCTTGAACTTCGGACGCACCGGGGGCAATGGGGCGGAATCGGCCATTGCGTTATTATTCCATTAATTCTTCGCCGGGGTCTCAGTGCGCTAGAGATGTCGGTTGATCGCAATACTCAGAAGGCGAGTGTGAAGGTACCCGCCTGCCCGTCATAGACGAGTAGACAACTCTTCAAAATATCTCGCCCAACTAACGCCTGGATGCCCTGTATCGCAAGTTGAGCCCCCGCAACCGGCACATTGGGCTGAGTAAGGATCAGTTGGGGATGGACCAACATCAGGCTAACGTCACAGAGGCTGGCGTGATGGGGCTGTTGACCTGTAGAAGGCGTCA
>DASQGY010000075.1:0-3987 GCA_035632375.1 Bryobacteraceae bacterium
TCGTTTCGCCGAACGATTTGACCCGGATGAATGCTGCGTTTTTTACCGTGAACGGTTATATTAGTCTCTTGTTTCTGCTGTTCTGGGGCGCGGCAGTGGCCGTCGCGCATCCGTGATGCTGTAGCGTCGGCAAGCAGTGGCCGCTTTTTAGGCAATCGACGATGAGCGAACTACAAATTAACGACGCGGCACTAAAGCCCATCGCAGAAAAAGTCCTCGCCGGCGAGCGGCTGAGTGCCGAAGACGGCGTCACTCTGTACCGTTCGCCGGACCTGCTCGCCACCGGCTGGCTCGCCAACTACGTCCGCGAGAAGCGCCACGGCAATACCTGCTTCTTCAACGTGAATCGCCACATCAATCCCACAAATGTGTGCGTCGCGCACTGCAAGCTATGCGCCTTCGGCCGCGATCCCAACGCGCCCGGCGCGTACACTTTCGCGCTCGAAGAAATCTACCAGCGCGCCGAGCAGGGCATGCGGGAGGGCGCAACGGAATTCCACATGGTCGGCGGCCTGCACCCCGATCTGCCGTTTGAATATTTCCTGGACCTGATGCGCGGCCTGAAAAAGCGCTGCCCGTCCGTACACCTCAAGGCGTTCACCATGGTCGAGGTGGGATATTTCTCACGCATTGCGAAGCTATCGATTCGCGACACGCTGGTCGCGCTGAAAGAAGCCGGCGTGGACTCGCTGCCCGGCGGCGGCGCGGAAATTTTCAATCCGCGCGTGCGAAAAATCATCTGCGACCACAAGGTCAGCGGCCGGCAGTGGCTGAACATCGCGCGCACCGCGCATGAAATCGGCTTGCGCTCAAACGCCACCATGCTTTACGGCCACGTTGAGAGCGAAGAAGAACGCGTTGAACACTTGCTGCTGCTGCGCGAATTGCAGGATGAGACGCACGGTTTCTCGGCGTTCATTCCGCTGGCGTTTCATCCGGACAACACCGGACTTGCCCACTTGCCTCCGCCCACGGGCTACCACGATCTGAAATCCATCGCGATTTCGCGCCTGCTGCTCGACAACTTTGACCACATCAAAGCCTACTGGGTGATGCTCACGCCGAGCATCGCGCAGATTGCGCTGCGTTTCGGCGCGGACGACCTCGACGGCACCGTGGTCGAAGAAAAAATCTACCACGATGCCGGCGCCAAGACCGCCGAGTTCACCCCGCGCGTCGAACTCGAGCGCCTGATCCGCGAAGCCGGCCGCGTCCCTGTCGAGCGTGACACTTTGTATCGTCCCGTGGACCGCTCGAAGATGCCCCCGCCGCCCGGGCCACGTCCGGACGCCACGCTTTCCATCAACCTGTAAGGTCTCAAGACAGCCTGGTGTTGCGTCTGTTCAACACTATTCATGAATAGTGTTGAATCTGCCAGCAGAGTGCTGTAGGCTGGAGGTCGAGGCCAACCATGCGACATCAATTTGTATTAGACAAGAAATCAAATCGACTTCTCGAAGAACTGGCGGAATCTCGCGGCGGGAATCGCAGCCGGGTCGTGCGCGAAGCCATTGCCTTCTACGCTGATCAGGAAGCCTATCTCGAAAAGGTGGAAACCGACCCGAAATTTATCGAAATGATGGAGAAGTCTGCCGCGGACATTCGGGCAGGACGCGTCTATTCGCAAGAGGACGCTGAACGATATGTCGCGGCCAAGAGAAAGCGAAAATAGTGGCTAAACTCGTCTGGTCAAAACATGTCCTTGACCTGATGGCCGACCTTCCCCCAAACGAATCTGCGCTCATCTTCGATAAAGCTAAGGTTCTTCGCCGATTTCCCAGATTGTACCCCATGCGGTCGACGAGAAGGTTTCGGCGATACCGGCGACTGTTAGCAGGGCAGTGGATGCTCTACTACAGAGTTGTTGACGATACGGTCTTCATTCGAGCGTTGTGGCCTGCCATGATTCCTTAGGTGTCCCATCTTCATCCTTCCTTCTTCCTCTTGCCTAAATATTCCCACCCCAGCAGGACATAAAACGGCGCGTAGCACAGCCATTGAAAAAACGGATCGAAATGCCACACGCCAAGGGCGCGATAGTTGAGAAAGATTTTGTACGAGAGAAATTCGAGAATCGTGAGCAGCAGCCACGCCGGGCTAGGATAAAAACACAAGAGCGGCACGATCCAGGTGAAATACCAGGGATAGCCGTTCGGCGCGAAGAGCAGCACCGTGCCGATCAGTAGAAACGCCGCCCGCGTTGGATCCGCACGCCGCAGCGCCAACCACAAAGCCAATCCAACGACAACACCTTCACCCACTCCCGCGGCAATATCATGCGAGCCGGTAAGCCACAACAGGGCGGGATAAATGCTCGAATGGTAGTTTCGGAAAATAAACTGGTAATACTTCAGCATGCCGAGAAATTCTCGCCAGCCATGCCGGTACGGCCAGACGCACAGCGCTGTCAAAGCCGCGCAGCCTCCCGCCGCAAGCCATCCGCGCAGCTTTCCAGGCCATCCCGCGCGAAAAAGTGCCAGTGGTAACAGGACGACTGGGAACGCTTTGGCCAGCGCCCCAGCCGCCAGCGTCAGCGTTGACATTGCCGGGGCGCGCCTTATAATCATCAGCGTAGCGACGACACCGGCGATGGCGAGAGCGTCGTTGTGGCCGCTGGAAGCGAATTCGACCACTACTAGCGGATTCCAGGCGTAGATAGCCACCTGGTAGTTCCGTCCCCCAGTCGAACGGATCCACCCGGCGAGCAGCGCCGCGACGGCCAGATCGGCCAGCAGAAACGGCAGCTTGAAACCAACCGGGTCTGGCAGCAAGCGCCACGTCGCGCGAAACACCAGCTCAGCAAGCGGCGGGTACATCGTGGGAATTTCAGGCACAGGCATGACGTACCAGCCAGCCGCGGCGGGCCGGCCCGGAGCGTGCAGTTGCGCAAGCCGCGGATCCGTGGGCGCTACCGCATAGGGATTCCAGCCCTCGTTCTGGACGAGGCCGTCCCAGCGATAGCGGTGCAGATCGGTCGAGAGCGCCGGCGGCTGGGGAAACAGAGTCAGGCGAAAGGCCAGCGCGCCCAGCAGGACGATCCACAGCACGACGCGGTTTTCTCGCGTGTGTTCGAGGGCGTACAGGGCGATGAAGTAGAGGATGCCGCCGCCCAGCGCCAGGGCCATGAATTCGGGGACGTGAATGGAGAGATCCCCGAGGCGGGCCATCGCGGCAAAGACGGCTTCAAGCGCCACTAGGGCGACGAGCGCAACCAGAATTTGCGGATCGAACAAACGCCGCGACGCGCTCAACGGTTGCACGCTCGCAATTTTGGTTTCAGCGGATGGATGGTTTTCAAGGGGGGCATTCCGTTTTGATTTTCGCGCAACATACCATCAGTTTGCTCGCCATGGCGGCGCAAAATCCGCTCACGAACTATTGGTCCAAGCTCACCGACCCCAGCCGTAACCCCTTCCGCGGCCTCTATCAGCTCAACACGTTTGACTTGGCCATCATGATTCCGTATTTCGTCGTGCTGGTGATCCTGGCGGCGTACGGAATGCACCGCTATATCCTGGTCTACGAATATTTCAAGAATCGCCGGAACGTCCCCGGCCCGCCTCCCGCGGTCGCCGAGTGGCCCAAGGTTACCATACAGCTTCCCATCTACAACGAGCGCTACGTGATCGAGCGCCTCGTCGACTCGGTCGCGGGTTTCGATTATCCGCGCGAGTTGCTGGACATTCAGGTGCTCGACGATTCCACCGATGAGACGCAGCAAGTCGCGCGTGCGTGCGTCGAGCGTTACCAGGCGCTCGGCCTGCCGATTCACTACGTGCATCGCACTGACCGCACCGGATACAAGGCCGGCGCGCTCGCCGAAGGGCTCAAGTCCGCGACTGGCGAATTCGTGGCCATCTTCGACGCCGATTTCCTCCCGTCGCCTGATTTTCTGCGGCGCACTGTGCCGTATTTCACCGATCCCAAAATCGGCATGGTGCAGGGGCGCTGGACTTACCTGAACCGCCATTACTCCGCGCTCACCGA
>DASQGY010000076.1:0-3475 GCA_035632375.1 Bryobacteraceae bacterium
TGCTTGGCGATCTCGAGTTCGTGGGCGGCCCGGCGCTCGGATTCGCGCCTGGCCTCCGCAGCGCGCCGTTGTAACTCCACCGCCTGCGTCATCTCGTCGAAGCTCACCAGCAGGAAAGAATTCTTGTCGATGTCCTCGAAGCGGGTGAACACTCCACCCCAAACCGGGTTCTGCTTGCCCAGCAGCAACGAGGGAGCGCCGTCGGGCAAGTCGCCTGCCTGCCGCTGATACTTGACCCGCCGCAGGCGCGGAACATGGCGAAAGCGGACTCCGCGCTTTCTCCACTGGCTGTAGGTCGCCACCACATCCTCGGCCACAAAGGCGACCGGGCTGGCTTGACCGATCAGTTTGTACTCATCCGAGTCAGGTTCAGGCGCGATCAGCGTGAGCACGGCGGTGCCGTGCGGCGGCGCCACTCCGACCCAGCGCTCTCCGGTTTGAAGGCGCACGTCAAAGGCGAGGTTGAAGCCGAGTTGATCCACGTAGAACCGCAGGCTGCGGTCCTGATCGCGAACAAAAACATTGACCGCGTAAACGCCAAGGTAGGGATGGTCGCGATCGAGCGGTAGCTCGGACATGGCCCGCTATTATAACACGTCAAAATCTGGCCACTGAGGTCCGCGCCAACGGCGGGTTTTTCAGATTGCCGCCAGGGCCTGGTCGAGATCGTCCACGATGTCTTCCACATTTTCGATGCCCACGGAGATGCGGACCAGTCCATCGGTAATCCCGATCTCGCGCCGGCCCTTTTCGCCTAGCGCGGCATGCGTCATGGTGGCGGGATGCGAGATGAGCGTTTCGACTCCGCCCAGGGATTCCGCCAGAGAACATACCCGCACTTTCTTCAACATCTTCTTGGCGTTCGAGAGCGACCCGGTTTCGAAGGTGATCATCGCGCCAAATCCGGTCATTTGTTGTTTCGCCAGGCGGTGCTGCGGGTGCTTCGGCAGGCCGGGGTAGAAAACCTTCTGGACCTTCTTATGCTGGTCGAGGAAATCGGCGACCACTCTGCCGCTGCGATCATGCGCCTCCATGCGCACCGCCAGCGTCTTCACCCCGCGCAGGACAAGCCAGCACTCGAACGGAGATAGTATCGCTCCCGCGGCTTTCTGCACGAAAGCGAGTTTGTCCGCTTGTTCTTTGGTTGTGCAAACCACGACGCCCCCCAGGCCGTCGCTGTGCCCATTCAGAAATTTTGTGGTGGAGTGGACCACCATGTCGGCTCCCAACGCAATCGGCTGCTGGAAGTATGGCGACATGAAAGTGTTGTCCACCACCAGCTCCACCTTCTTGCGCCGGCACACCTGGCTGATGGCCGCAATATCGCTGAGCGACATAAGAGGATTGGTGGGGGTCTCGATATACACCATGCGCGTATTTTTACGAATGGCCCGCTCGACGTTCCTCGCGTCCGCAGTATCGACGTAAGTGAACTCCATGCCGAAATTTGCCAGCACCTGGTTGAACAGCCGGGGCACGCCGCCATACAGGTCGTTGCCGCAGACCACGTGATCGCCGGATTTATATATGGTGCAAATGGCGTTGATGGCGGCCATCCCACTGGCGAAGACGCGGGCCGCGACTCCGCTCTCGAGGGCTGCCAGATTTTCTTCCAGGCGGGTGCGCGTGGGGTTCGAAACCCGCGCGTATTCGTAACCCTTGTTCTTGCCCAGTTCCTGTTGAACATAAGTGGAAGTGGGATAGATGGGGACTGTGACTGCGCCGGTTTCAGGGTCGGGTTCCTGTCCGGCATGAATGGCGCGGGTGGCAAAACCGGGTTGCTTGTTCTTGGGCATAGCAAATCAGGTCTGAGAACAGAGAACTAAAAACTAAAAAGTGATATTCCGATAACCGGCGCGTCGCAGCTCATCAAATCCCACCGTCAAAAATCTTCTTCGACAAATACCGCTCCGCAGAATCCGGAATCATGGTGACCACGTGTTTACCGGGCCCCAGCCAGCTGGCGACTCGCAGCGCGGCCACAACGTTCGCTCCGCCGCTTGAACCCGACAGCACGCCCTCGCGAGCCGCGAGTTCTTTTACCATGCCGAAGGCGTCGGCGTCGGTGACCATCAGGACCGCGTCGCATACCGAACGGTCAAAATTTCCCGGGATAAAGCTGGCCCCGATGCCTTCCACCTTGTGTGGCCCAGGCTTGCCGCCGCCCAGAATCGAGCCCTGTGTCTCCACCGCATAAGCCAGCACGTTGGGCAGGCGTTCCTTCATGAAGCGCGCTATACCGGTGAACGTGCCGGCGGTTCCGGCGCCGATCACCAGGGCATCGATATGTCCTTCCATCTGCTCAAAAATTTCCGGGGCGGTAGTTTGGTAGTGATAGTCAGGGTTGGCGGGATTGTCGAATTGGCCGGCCATGAATGCGCCGGGCGTGGCTGCCACGAACTGGTTGGCCCGGCGGATCGCGCCCTGCATGCCTTCCACGTCCGGAGTCCGCGTGACCGCCGCGCCCAGCGCGCGCATGATAGTTACTTTTTCCTCGGAGAAACGTTCCGGAACGAACAAGGCGACTTTGTAGCCGCGCTGCACCCCGATCAGCGCCAGGCCGATGCCGGTGTTCCCGGCTGTGGCCTCGACGATCGTGCCACCCGGCCGGAGCTGACCGTCCGCTTCGGCCCGCAGAATAATGCCGCTGGCGGCGCGATCTTTTACGCTGCCTCCGGGGTTCAGGTATTCCAGTTTGGCGTAGACACTTGCGGCATTTCCCGGAACCAGTCTTTTCAATTGCAGGATGGGAGTATCGCCGACGAGCTCGGAAATGTCGTCGGTGACGCGCAGGCGCTTTCCTTCGATGCTTTTTGTCTGCACCCTACAGGTTACGGAAGCCGGAGCGGAGCGTCAATTGGGAAGACAGCTCGGTAGTGGCTCAGTTTGAATTCTCTCTACTCTTGTGTCGGGGTCATCCTGAGCTTGCGAAGGATCTGGCGCGAAGGGGATATACATACGGCCTCCGATGGTACGGCGCGCGCGAGATCCTTCATGACTGAAGTCGTTCAGGATGACGCCGGCAGTGCCGGACTCGCTCAAACTGCGCGACTACCGGCAGCTATCAGCCGTCGGCAAAATCGGGAATGGCTGATAGCCGATGGCTGAAAGCTGACAGCTTGTGCTAATTTCCTCCGCCGGCGGCTTCTTCCTGACCGGCATAGTAGCCGCTGCGGGTTCTTACCGTAAGCTTGCCGTGCCCGGAGGCGCGAGCTTCTACCCGGATGGTGCGGTATCCGCCCGCCGTCTTGGGCGTGGTGGGCTTGTAGCCGATAGTGTACTGATTGCGAATATCACGTGCTACCGCGCTGCTGATTGCGTCCACTTCGTCCAGCGTACGCGGAAAAAATGCGAGGCCTCCGGTGCGCTCGGAAATGGTCTGCAGGGCGCGCTTGGCGCGCCGTTGCCGCTCATCGCCCAGCAGGCCGATGGCATATACCGTGGGGCCATTTTCCGCCTGCAATCGCCGCACCGC
>DASQGY010000077.1:0-16891 GCA_035632375.1 Bryobacteraceae bacterium
GGCCCCACAACACGATTACGCCGTCTGCCCGTTCGCCGGATGCATGTGCTGGGCCGGCACAACCACTGGATCTTTCGGCATTACCATCCAGGCGACAATGTACGTGATTACACCGAACAGTGGCAGCGGCCAGATGGTCATGGCTAGCCAGAGGACGCGCACCAGGGTCACGTCGACGTCGAAGTAGCGCGCGAATCCGGCGCAGACGCCGCCGATTTTCGCTTCACCGGCTGGGCGGCTTAGTCGATCGGTGCGCGCCGTGGTCGATGGGCCGTGGCCGGTGGAGGTCCCGCAATCGGAGCAAAACCGATCCTGCTCCCGCAATTGGATACCGCATTTCGTGCAGAACATGGAATCACCTCGTCAGCGAAGTATACGCTGGGCACCGCCGAATTGTTCCACACTCAAGCCTGACACAGGGCTGTGAGCGTCCTGACATTCGGCAGGTCTTCGAGCCTGCGGACCGCGTCGATAATGGCCCGTGATTTGCTCGGCGGCCACTTGGCGAAGGCGGCGCAGTCCTGGAATTTGGCGGCAACTTCGTCGAAGCTCATCGGGTCGGCGGGACTGCCTTTGCCGAAGTCGGCGCTGCCGTTGATGGTCCGGCCGTCCTTCAAGTGGATCTCGAGGATAGTAGTCATCTTGTTGTAGCCCGCTTGCTCGGCTTCGGGATGAACGCCGAAGTGAACGCGCTGGATCATGCTCTGGACCTCCGCACGCCGGACAACTTCGTCTGTGAATTCGTTCAGGCCGGCCTTGCCGTAGAGCAGGAGAGCCGCAATGCAGAACTCCATGCTGAACTTGGCCTGCAATGAATCGGTGGGCCGGTGGTGGATCAGCGCGTTCGGCATGTTCTTGTTTGTGCCGACGTTGACGCGCTCCACGTCGGTAGCGCGGATGTTGTACTTGCGGATCAGGCGGAGCAGTTCGGTCATGCCCGGGTGAGTGAGGGAACCGGATGGAAATGGCTTGATCGAAACGCCGGGGGACACGAAAGTCCAGGGATTGCCGAGCCGTCCGTGAATGGCTGCGGGATCGTAACTGCCGCCCGCGGCGTGGAAGAAACCACGCGGGGCTTCCAGGATCTCGTCGCTGGCGGTCCAGTCGAGCGCGGCAAGGTCGGCGGCGACGATGCCCGCTTCAGCGGCTCGTCCGGCGTGGAACGGCTTGGTCATGGTGCCGAAGTTTTCGCGCAGACCGGCGGATTCGCTGGCGGCGATGCCCAGGGCACGGGCACATCTCGCGGCGTCGAAACCGTAGAGCTTGGCGGCGGCAGCGGCTGCGGCGAATGGTCCGCATGTGCCGGTGGAGTGGAAGCCGTCCTCATAGTGCCGGGGTGCGATGGCTTCTGCGATCTTGCATTCGATCTCGACACCGACGTGGTAGGCGAGCAGCAGATCGCGTCCGGTGAGGGCTCGCGATTCGGCGATGGCCAGCGCTGCTGGAAGGCAGGGCGCGGTGGGATGCGTGAGCAGGCCATAGACACGGTCTTTGGCAACGGCGAGTTGCGTGTCGTCGTAATCGTCGGCGTGGATGCCGATGCCATTGGCGTACGCGGCGAACCGTATGGGGACCTTGCGGGCTGCGCCGATCACTGTTGCATCGCCGCGCGCGAGGCCGAGCGAATCGACGTACGCGCTGGTGATTTGGCCGATCTTGGCGACGGAGCCAGCGAGGGCGAGGCCGAGTCCATCGAGAATCGACTTCTTGCCGAGTTCAATGACTGCGGGCGGAAGGTCGGAGTACTTGGTGTTGACCACGAAGCCGGCAACTTCGCGAGTGAGTCCTTCGGCTCTCAGCGCGAATACCGAACTTGCGCTGAGCAGCAGAGTCCTTCGCGTTAGCGATGTGGGGCAGGTTGTTAACCTGCGCGCGATTGTTAATCGCGCTTCGCCAAGCGGGTTACCAACCCGCTGCAGGCTGCCAGCCTGCCCCACATTGTCCGGTTTCATGGCAGCGAAATCTTTCCCAGCACCTTGGGCTTCCGCGCGCCCGTCGCTGATGGCAAATTGCTCGCGCGGCGCTGGTGGGTTTGATAGGCCAGGACGGCGAAGAGAATCGCTTCCTTGGAATCGACGCCGATTCCGAATTCGGTGGAGGTGGTGACGCGAATAAAACCGGGGACGGCGTCCCCATGAGTGGGGACGCGGCACGCAGGAGTGCGTGCGCTACATAGCGCCGTGAGGCGTTCCATTAGGTAACGGTTGTGGGCTCCGCCCCCGGAGACGATTACTTCTCTTGTGGTGGGGTAGCGGCTGACGGCTCGAGCTATGGTGCGGGCCGTGAGTTCGGTAGCCGTGGCTACGTCGATTTTGGTGCGCGCAATAAAGTCGGCGCCGTATTGCTCGCGGCCGCAGGATTTCGGCGGGTCGCGGCGATAGTAAGGGTCGGCTAGCAGTTGATCCAGTAGTGTCTGATTGACGCTGCCGGCGCGCGCTTGCGCCCCATCGCGATCGAACGGCGGGGCGAGCGCATCGATCACCATATTGCCGGGACCGGTATCGAATGCAATCACATCCTCGGGCTTTGCCGCCGCTGGAATCACCGTGATGTTGGCGATGCCGCCGATGTTCAACGCGACTCGCGACAGTTCCACGTGCCGGAAGAGCTGGTAATCGAGAAACGGAACCAAGGGCGCGCCCTTGCCACCCGCGGCCATGTCGGCGGTACGAAAGTCGGCGATGGTCTCGATGCCCGTGCGCTCGGCGATCACCGCCGCCTCGCCGATTTGCAGCGTGCTGGCGATCTTCCGCCCCAGGAATTCCACGGGCTCGCCTTCGTGGAAAATCGTCTGGCCGTGCGAGCCGATCAGTTCGATGGTCTCCAGAGGAACACCGGTCTGTTTCAAAGCATCCGCGAAGAGTTCGCCGATCAGGAAATTCAGCCGCGCGATAGTTGCGGTGTGTGTCGCGGCATTCGAGACGGAGAGAATCGCTTCGCGCACCTCCGGCGGATAGGGAACCGTCGCGCTGGCCACCACCTGAATGCTCTCGCCGATATCGACGACGGCTGTGTCGATACCATCCACTGACGTACCGCTGATCAGCCCCGCGACTCTCACTGGCGCTTCAGCTCCTGCTGCAGCTCGTTCAACAATTGCAGGGCTTCTATGGGGCGCAGCTCATCGACCTTCAAGTTTCGGATGCGTTCGGCGATTTGGTAGTTCACCGGCTCGAACATCTGGATCTGCATAGGCGCGGAGGATGCGCGAGGCGTCAGTTCCTCGGTGACGGCGTGTTCGGAGCGTTCGTGCAGGGACAGGATTTCGCGGGCGCGATCAATCACGGACACGGGCAATCCGGCCAGTCGCGCCACTTCGATTCCATAGCTGCGGTCAGCGCGGCCAGGCTCCACCTTGCGCAGAAAAATCACCTGATCACCAGCTTCTTTCACCGATACATGCAGATTGCGGATGCCGGGCATCTGGTCGGCGAGCTCGGTGAGCTCGTGATAGTGCGTGGCGAACAGCGTGCGGGCGCGGATGCGTTGATGGAGGTGCTCGATGACGGCCCAGGCCAGCGCGAGTCCGTCATACGTCGCGGTGCCGCGGCCGATTTCGTCCAACACCACCAGGCTGCGCGATGTCGCGGTATTCAGGATCACGGCCGTCTCGGTCATCTCCACCATGAAGGTGGATCGTCCGCGCGCCAAGTTGTCGGCTGCGCCGATGCGGGTAAACACGCGGTCGACAATGGATAGGATCGCGGAGTCGGCGGGGACGAAGCAACCCATTTGCGCCAGAATCGCGATGGCGGCGGCTTGCCGCAGATAGGTGGACTTGCCGCCCATGTTGGGGCCGGTGATGACGGCGATGAACTGCGATTCCGTATCGAAATAAAGATCGTTGGGGATGAAGCGGGCGGCTTCCTTCTCGGTGAGCTTCTCGATCACCGGGTGACGTCCGGCTACGATGCGGATCTCGCCGTTGGTGGAAAAGCTGGCGCGCACATAGCGATTCTCCGCGGCGACTTGGGCCAGGGCGCAAGTAACATCCAGTTCGGCGATGGCGGCGGCAGTCTGGCGAATGCGCGAGGCGTGCTCGGCGGCGAACTGGCGCAGCTCCTGGAAAATCTCGCGCTCCAGCGCCAGCATCTTCTCTTCCGCATCCAGAACCTTGCTCTCCAGTTCCTTCAGCTCGGGCGTAGTGAATCGCTCGGCGTTCACCAGCGTCTGCTTGCGTTCGTAATCGGTGGGCGCAAGATGCAAGTTCGCCTTGGAGATTTCGATGTAATAGCCGAAGACGTTGTTGAACCGGACCTTCAGCGACTGAATGCCGGTTCGAGCGCGCTCGCGCAGCTCGATTTGCGCGATGTACTGGCGGCTGTTGCGGCTGATGTCGCGCAGCTCATCGAGCTCTGCGTGATAGCCCGAGCGGATGGTCCCGCCGTCGGCCAGATTCGCGGGCGGCTCTTCGGCGATCGCGGTAAGAATGCGGTCGCGCACTTCGGGGATCTCGTCGAGCTGCGTCGAAATCTGCCGCAGCCTGGCGGCGGCGAGGGCCGCAGCTTGCTCCTTAATTTTGGGTACGAGAGCCAGCGACCGGCCCAGGGCCAGCAACTCGCGCGGCCCGGCGGTGCCGAGCGTCAGCTTCGCCAGCAGCCGTTCGAGATCCAGCACGCCGGCGAGCAGCTTGCGGATTTCCGAGCGCGCGATGGTGGATTGGAGAATCTCCTGGACGGCATCGAGGCGCGCCTCGATCTCTTCTAGCTGTAAGCAGGGGCGCAGCAGCCGATGGCGAAGCAAGCGGCCGCCCATACCGGTGCAGGTTTGATCGAGCACATGGATCAGCGTGGACTCACGGGTCTCGCCGGCGAACAACGGCTCCAACAATTCCAGATTGCGGACGGTGACCGCGTCGAGAATCATCGAGTCGCTGCGATCGTAGAAAGACGGCTGCTCCAGATGATCGAGCGCGGATTTCTGCGTGTCGCGCAAGTAGTGCAGAATCGCACCGGCGGCGGAGACTGCCAACGGGCGCCCGTTCATGCCACAGCCATCGAGGGTCAGCAGATGGAAATGCTCGCGCAGCGCACGATCAGTGTAGTCGTGATCGAAGATCCAATCTTCGAGCGCAGTGCGCAATCCCGGAAGGCCGGTGACGGAATCGGCGGCCAGCACCTCGCGCACGTTCAGGTTTTCGAGAGCGGCGTTCACTTCGGCCGCGTCCAGTTCGGTCGCTCGGAATTCACCGGTGGAAACATCGACATGGGCCAGTCCGGCGCGCGTTCCGTTGTGGCACACCGCGGCGAGGTAGTTATTCTCGTGCGAACGCAGCAAGGACGATTCGGTGGCCGTGCCCGGCGTGACCACGCGAGTGACCTCGCGCTTCACCAGCTTCTTGCCGGCGCTGGCCTCTTCCATCTGATCGCAAATGGCGACCCGATAGCCCTTCTGGATCAGCCGCGACAGGTAGCCCTCAGCGGAATGATACGGCACGCCGCACATCGGGATCGCTTGTCCTTTTTCCTTGTTACGCGAAGTGAGCGTGATCTCGAGTTCGCGCGCGGCGGTTACGGCGTCCTGATAAAAAAGCTCGTAGAAATCCCCCAGGCGAAACATGAGCAGGGCATTCGGCACCTGCTGTTTGATGGCGTGATACTGCCGCATCAGCGGCGTGGAGTGGGACTCGGGCTGCGCCGCCCGGTCCTCTCCGGAATCAGGCATAGATTCCGCGCGTCTTCAAAGCGAAAGCCACGCGATCGATGGCCAGCATGTAGGCGGCCAGGCGATTATGCACGTTGTGCTTTTCCGCGTAGCCCACCACGTCCTTGAAGCTGTTCACCATGATTTCTTCCAGCCGTCCGTTGACCAACTGCTCGTTCCAGAAATATCCCTGGCGATCCTGCACCCACTCGAAATACGAAACGGTAACGCCGCCCGCGTTGGCCAGAATATCGGGCATGACGAAAATCTTCTTCTCCGCGAGAACGGCATCCGCTTCCGAAGTGGTGGGGCCGTTGGCGCCTTCGCAAATGATTTTGGCCTTGATGCGGTCGGCATTCGCGGAGGTGATGACATTCTCTTTCGCCGCGGGCAGCAGGACTTCGCAATCGCGAAACATGGCCTCATCCTTATCGACGTCTTCCGCTTCAGAAAAGCCGGTGATGGAGCCGGTATCGTGCCGATGCTTCATCAGGCCTTCGATATCCAGGCCATGCGAATTGTACACCGCGCCATCGTACTCGATGACGCACACGATCTTGAAGCCCGCTCGGGCCATCAACTTCGCCGCCATGCCGCCGACGTTGCCCAGGCCTTGGACGATTACGCGCGTGTTGGACGGCTCCAGGCCGAAGCGGCGCAGGGCCTGCAAGGTGACGATCATACAGCCGCGCCCAGTTGCTTCCGGACGTCCGCGCGATCCACCGAGATCGAGAGGCTTGCCGGTGACCACGGCGGTACAGGTCTGGCGCTTGTGCATGGAGTAGGTGTCCATCATCCAGGCCATGGTTTGCGGATTGGTGTTCATGTCGGGCGCGGGGACGTCGCGCTCGGGCCCGATGATGTCCATGATTTCCGCCGTGTAACGCCGCGTGATCCGCTCCAGCTCGCCTTCCGACAGAACGTTGGGATCGCAGATGACACCGCCCTTTCCGCCGCCGAACGGGAGATTCACCACCGCGCACTTCCAGGTCATCCAGGCGGCCAAGGCGCGCACTTCATCCAGCGTGACATCGGGGGCAAAGCGAACGCCACCCTTGGAAGGGCCGCGGGCGATGGAATGCTGCACGCGATAACCGGTGAAAACTTCCAGGCGGCCGTCGTCCAACATCACTGGAATGTGGACGGTCAACTCCAGCGCGGCGGTGCGCATCACCTTGCGTAGCCCCTCGTCCAGGCCCAACAGCTCGGCGGCTTCGTCGAAGCGCGCGGCCGCGGAAAGCCACGGATTGATTTCTTGATCGACGGACGGGGTCGCTTCGAGAATCATTCGGATTACCTCCGACTACATTGTAGCCAGAAGCCAGGTTGCAGGCTGCGGGCGGCAGGAGGCAGGTGTGCTACATTGCGTTGAACCTTCCATGGCCTCCGCCGACAGCGTCCGGACCCATAGCGCCGAGCTCAAGAAGGAACTGGGGCTCGGCGACCTGATCCTGACCCAGATTCTCTACGTCGTCGGCTCGCACTGGGTCGGGACGGCCGCCAAGCTCGGCAATCAGCAGATCGTTTTTTGGTTGCTCGCGCTGGTGATGTATTATGTGCCGCTGGCGCTGGTGGTGATCCACCTGAATCGCAACATGCCGCTCGAAGGCGGATTGTATCAGTGGGCCAAACTCGGCTTCAACGATTTCACCGGCTTCCTGGTGGGCTGGAATCTCTGGCTCTACATCATCGCCTTCATGTCGTCGCAGGGCATGAGCATCGCCACCAACCTGGCTTATGCGTTCGGCCTGGATTGGCTGGGCGCGAACAAGTGGTTCATCATGCTCATCACCTGCTCGCTGGTGGCGTTCCTGATTGTGGTCACCGTGCTGGGGCTCAAGGTGGGCAAGTGGTTTCAGAACGCCGGAGGCGTGGCGCAGATCGTCACGTTCGGCGCGCTTATTCTGATTCCGTTCCTCAGCCTGCGGAGCGGGACGCTGCGCGAGTATCATCCGCTGGCCGTCGCGCTGCCGGCAGTGTCGTTATTTAGCCTGAACGTTTTCGGCAAGATGTGTTTCGGCGCGTTGAGCGGGTTCGAATACGTCGCGATCCTCGCGGGCGAGTGCAAGAGCCCGGCGCGCAGCATCGGACGCTCCGTGTGGATCGCGTCGCCCATCATCGGGCTGATGTTCATCCTGGGCACCAGCTCGATTCTGGCGTACGTGACACCGGACCAAGTGGACTTGGTGGGGCCAATCCCCCAGGTGTTGGCCCTCGCCTTCCGGCGGTTCGCCTGGGCGGGGATCATCGGGCCGATAGTGATCCTGCTGCTGGTGGGCCGGCAACTCGGCGCCTGCACCCTGGCGGTGGCGGGCAGCACGCGGCTGCCGATGGTGGCCGGTTGGGATCACTTGCTGCCGCAGTGGTTCGCCAAGCTTCATCCGAAATATAAGACCCCGGTGAATTCCATCCTATTCGTCGCCGGGATGATTCTGGTGACCGGCCTGGTGAGTCTCGCGGGCGTCGGCCAACAGGAGGCGTTCCAGATTCTGGACAACGCGTCCGGAATTTTCTATGCGCTGACTTATCTGGTGATGTTCGCGATTCCCATCGTCGGCTTCCGCGGCAAGCTACGGCCACCGCTATGGCTGCGCGGCGCGGCGGCATCGGGTTTCGCGGTAACGCTGCTCTATTGCGTGCTGTCGATTTTTCCGATTATCCAGGTCACCAGTTGGCTGTCGTTTGGGCTGAAGGTCGGCGGCGTTATCGTGGGCGCGAACCTGTTGGGCGTGGCGTTATACAAACTGGGTAGCCAGCGGAATCGCCGACGCTGAAAGGTTTGTGGCGCCCGGAGGCATTACCCTGTATGCGGTTTCCGCTGCTAGTCCTCGCCCTTGCCCTTCCCCTCGCTCACGCCGACGATTGGCCTGCACCCCAGATCCACGAGGTATTCAGTCACTCCCGCAGTTATTTCGTTCGCGTGATTCCCGGCAAGAGTGTCGGCGACACGGTGGGATTTAGCGGCGCAGCGAAAGGGCCCTACGCCACAGCGGAATTCTACCGGCTCGAAAAGGACCGCTCCTACCGTTTGGCCGCCACTGCTTCCCTTCTGAACCCGGTCGCACCAATCGATTTTTTTGTCACTGACGGCGGCGTCCTCCTCACGCTCGACAATTGGCACAACATGGGCTACGAGAAGATGGTCGCTTTCTACTCGCCCGAAGGCAAGCTGATCCGGGCTTATACGCTCGCCGATCTCTTCGCAAAGAGCGAGATCGACGGATTCGGCCACAGCGTATCGTCCATATGGTGGCGAAAGTCGGCCGGGTCGTACGTCCGCCAAGGCGAGGAGTCGTTCAACGTCACCATCGACGATAAAGGCACAAGCTTCATATTCGAAGTGAGCGGCTCTTATCAATATTGCGAGACCAGAGAAGGACAATTCCGGTGCCGCAATTCAAATGTTGGCCGCAGATGGAGAGCGTTTCACGACCCGGCAACCGATCGGGCTCCAGCCGCTAATCGCCCGCAACCAGCTTACGCCCGAACTTCGCCTTCCAGATCTGAGTAATCACCGGCAGTAGGGAAACGAAAATTATCAACAGCACGAACTTCTCGAAATGCCGCCGCACCAGATCGATCCCGCCCAGCATGTAGCCCAGCACGGTCATCGAGAACACCCAGCCGATGGCGCCGAAAACATCGAACGAGAGAAACTTCCGGTATTGCATCTTCGCGACGCCGGCGACGAACGGGGCGAAGGTGCGAATGATGGGCACGAACTTGGCATAGATGATGGTCTTGCCGCCATGCTTCTCATAGAAAGCCTGCGTGCGCTGCAAGTACTCCTGTTTGAAGAATCGCGAATCCGGCCGGTTGAAAATCGCCGGACCCGAGCGCCGGCCCAACAGGTAGCCGCTCCAATCGCCGAGCAGGCACGCGCAGGTCAATAGGATCATGATCACCGCCAGGTTGAGCTGGCCCGCGCCTGCCACCACGCCGATGGTGAACAGCAGGGAATCGCCGGGAAGCACGAAACCCACCAGCAGCCCGGTCTCGGCGAAAACGATGCCGGTGAGCATCGCGTACCCCAGCCAGCCGGACATCGCCGTGGAAAGGAGCTTAATCAGCAGCTCGGGCGTGGTCAGCGTCCGCAGAAAATCCAACAGGAAATGGATCATGCCGGCGTCTACGACCGGCGATATCGCGCGATCATGCGGTCCACGACGGCTTTGTGGATCTTCACCTTGCCCTGTTGCATCAGCCCGGCCATAATGCTGTCTCGCATCAGGGCCTGCCGCTCTTGCGCTTTCTTGCCCTTGATTTGAGCGACGATGGTGTCGCGCTCCGCGGCGAGTTTGCTCATGTCCGCCGGGGCTTTTTCGATGACCTTGGCGAGCACCGTGTCTCCGCCCGCCTTCAACGGGCCAACAACCGTTCCGATTGGTTTATCGAACGCATCGCCGAATGCCGCCGCCGCCCCAACGCCTTCTATCGCGCCGTTGCGCGAGAAGAAATCGGTGGTCTTCACTTCCAGCCCCACGGCCTTCGCCGCAGCTTTCAGATCCCCGCCGTTGGCTTTCGCCAGTTCGGCAGCCTTGGCCGACTTCTCCGCGGCAATCTCCACCGCGCGCTGCTGCGGATACATGGTTTTGATCTGACCTTCCACGTCGGCATACTCCGCCGGATGCGGAGGATTGATAGCTGTGACCGCAACGATCGCCAACTTGGTCCCGGACTGAGTGACTTCGCTCACCGCGCCCTTCTGCAGACTCGCGACCACGCCGCTGACCGTTTTATCGTCCCCTAATTCGGGAATCACCGAGGCTGCCGTGAATTTGGGGTTTTCCACGAAGATCAGGTTGTACTTCTTGGCGATCTGCGCCCCATTCTGCGGCGCCTTCATCAACTCCGTGCGCGCCTTCTCCGCCAGGGATTGCATCTGTTCCGACATGGCCTGATTCGTCAGCCCCGCCGTGATCGCCGCCCTCACTTCGTCGATGGGGTGCAGGCGGGCCTGCTCCTTCTCCAACACCTGAATGATATGAAACCCGTAATTGGTGGTGACAATACCGCTGATTTCCTTCGGCTTCAACTCAAACGTTGCTTTCTCGAATTCGGGGACCATCTGGCCGCGCACCACCCATCCCAGATCGCCGCCATTCTTCGCCGATCCGGGGTCGTCGGAGTTTTTCTGTGCCAGCGCCGCGAAATCCGCGCCGCCCTTTACCTGCTTGAGGAGATCCTCGGCCTTAGCCCGAAGCTTCGGGAGATCGGCAGCCGGCTTGCCCTGGGTCATCACCAGAATGTGCCGAGCCTTCACTCGCTCCGGCGTCCGATATTCATCGCGATGCGCATTGTAATAGCTCTGGATCTCAGACTCGGGAACGTGAACGGTTTGCGGCATCTTGGTCGAGTCGGCGATAAGGACTTCCACCCCGCGCGACTCCGGAGCAGTGAAGAAGCCTTTATTCCTGTCGAAGTAGCCTCGCAACTCCGCCGGGGTCGGCTTCACCGTCGTCGAAAGCTTTTGCGTGTCGAAAGCGATGTACTCCATCTTGATCTTGTCGTTCCGCTTGCGGTATTCCGCTTCCACTTCCGCGGGCGTGGCCAGGACGCCTTGGAGCGCCAGGCTTTCCAACGCCGTTCCGTACAAGCCCAGCCGGAGTTTGCCTTCAAACTCCTGAACGGTTTCGCCCATCTGCTGCTCGATATAGTCGCGATACTGTTGCGGTGTTAACGTGGCGATCTGCGGATTGATGGAGCGGATGGCATCGGCTAAATCGCGATCCGTGACTTGAAAGCCCAGCCGCTGCGCTTCATAGGCGGACGCGTACTCAGCCGTCATCTGCTCAATCTTCTGGGGGATCACCACCTGCGCCAGCTCCGGGGGAAACTCGCGCCCCTTCATCAGATTTCGCATCTCGATATCCACTTCGCGAACGGTTAGGACCTGGTTGCCGATTTCGGCCAGAACTTGATCGTCCTTGCTGCCCGTGGACATGCCGGCGCCGGGAATCAAATAGACCAACATGGAAAGCGCCACCATGCCGAGCAATACCACCAAAAGAATGCGCACAGCTTTCTGCCGGCTGCGAAACAGATCGAACATATCAGAGGACTCCTACGAACAAGATGCGGGGATTCGCTACGCCTTCATTATAGCCGAGACGCGGGGCCAGGCTTTCAGCCAGGCGGCATCTATACATTTCCAATGCGCACAGACTAAAGTCCGTACCACCTTCAGAAACTTGTCAACAAGTGGTGGTACATGCTTTTTAGCTTGCTGAAAAAAGCTGTCGAACAGTCTGGAACATCCACAGGCTAAAGCCTGTGCTACCTATTTCCAACAAGTTGCTGTGCTTGGTAGCACAGGCTTCAGCCTGTGAAGCCCTTTTTTCAGCACCGTCTTTAGCTTGTGCGAACACAGACTTCAGTCTGTGCTCCGCCGGATCCTACCCGGCGTGTCGCTGTGGTAATCGGGATCGCCGATCTCAGGCTAGAATGACGGGGCCGGCAATTCCCAACTTCTTCTGCAACAGCCTCCGCTCCGGCCCCGTACACGGCCGCTCCAGCGCCGCCCGATAGTACGCCGCCGCGCGCTCTGTGTCGCCCAATTCGCTCCAAAGTTCACCAAGCGTGGCTGGCAACAAATGATAGTGCGCGAGCGCGGGGTGCCGCTCGATTTCCGACAGCGCGGCGATCCCCGCCTCCGGCCCCTTCCACCGGGAAAGCGCGATGGCCCGATTCAGTGCGATCACCGGACTCGGATCCATCGCGTAAAGCTGCTCGTAAAGCTCCCCGATCTCCTGCCAATCCGTCTCGGCATAACTCGCGGCGATGGCGTGATGCGAGGCGATGCCGGCCTGAAGATGATATGAACTCAGCTCGTCACCTGTGGCGCTGCGATCCAGATGCGCCAACCCCTTGGCGATCAAGCGACGGTCCCACAGCGAGCGATCCTGGTCGCGCATCAGGAACAGTTCTCCTTCGGCGCTGACCCGCGCGGGTAGCCGCGATGCTTGCAGCAGCAGAAGGGCCAGCAGCGCGTGCGTCCTCGGAACGTCGGTCGTCGGATGTCCGGCCACCAGCCGCGCCAGACGGATGGCTTCCTCGCAAAGGTCCTGACGCAGCAGCGATTCGCCTTCGTGCGCGCTGTAGCCTTCATTGAAAAACAGATACAGGACTTCGAGAACCGAGTCCAGCCTGGCCAGCAACTCGGCGCCGATGGGCATCTCGAACTGAATTTCCCGATCGCGAATCTGGCGCTTGCCGCGTACCAACCGCTGGGCAATCGCCGCTTCCTCCGCCAGAAAAGCGCGGGCTATTTCCCGCACGCTGAACCCGGCCACCGACTTGAGGGTCAGCGCAATTCGCGTTTCCCGCGCCAGCGCCGGATGGCAGCAGAGAAACATCATCGTTAGCTCGTCATCGGCGAAATGCCCTGCATCTTCCGGCGGGAAGGCACGGGTCAAATCCGGGAGTTTTTCGGCCAGCGATGCTTCGCGGCGAATCGCGTCCAGCGCGCGATGCTTCGCCACTTGAATCAGCCACGCCGATGGATTTTCCGGGATGCCCTGGAAAGGCCAAAGCTCCAGCGCCTTTACCAGGGCGTCCTCCACCACTTCTTCGGCCAGGTCCAGACGGCGCGGACCGAAGATGCGCGTGAGCGTTGCGAGCATCCTCCCCGATTGATGCCGGAAAAGATGATCGACTACGTCAACAGTGGCCGGATTCAAGTGCGTTCGATGGCCCGCACTTCGATGCTGCCGAAATCCATGTGCGGGCAAGTCTTGGCCAGCTCGATCACCTGGTTGTAGTTGTCGGCTTCCACGATGAAAAAGCCGCCCATCACTTCCTTGGCCTCGGTGAATGGCCCATCGGTAACCGCAGCTTTGCCGGCTTGCTTGCGGAGCACATGGCCCTCTCCGTCCTTCAGCTTCTGGCCTCCCACCACTTTGTTTTGCAGCGAGCGTCGCCAATCGCCATATCTCTGAATCAACTTCTGCATCTCCTCGGGACTGAAGCCGGCAACGCCCTCCCGGTCGTCTCGCAGCAAAAGCACATATTGTGGCATGTTGTGTTCTCCTTTCACCGCCTAGACGAAAGGGCCAGCCGGAAATCGACAACCGCGGCGAAAATTTCTTACGCCGTCGCCACGCCCACCGAATAGACTGACGGCAGGTTGTCTGCCAGAATCTGCCAGTTGTTGCCGGCGTCGCGCGTGTAGAACACCTGGCCCGATGTCGTGCCGACATACACGCCCGCTGGATCCATCGCGTCCGAGGTCATGGCCTCGCGCAGCACCAGCAGATGCGCGTTTTTCTGAGGCAGGCCGCGGGTCAGCAGCTTCCAGGTCTTCCCGCCGTCCCTGCTGCGCGCCACGCGGAATTTCGCATCCGGAGTCGCGCGATACTCCGCGGAGTCGATCGGCACGGTGAACAAGGTCTGCGGTTCGGCGGCGGGCACCGCCAAGCCAAACCCGAAGCGGCTGGGCAGCCCGCGAGAGATGTCCGTCCACTTGTCCGCGGTCAGTTTCGCGCGATAGATGCCGCAATGGTTTTGCTGATAGAGCGCTTCCGGATCGTGCGGATGCGCCAGCAGCTTGTGGACGCACTGGCCCACTTCCGGAAATTTGTCCGGCTGGAAATCGGCGCGGACATTGGCGTTGAAGGGCGACCACGTCGCGCCACCGTCCAACGTGCGAAACGCTCCTGCCGCCGAAATCGCTATCACCATCCGCCCGTTGCCCAGGCATTGGATGGAGTGCAGACACATGCCGCCGGCGCCCGGAGTCCATTTGCCGCGAGTAGCGTGCGCGGTGAGCGAAGGCACTTCCTCCCAGCTCTTGCCCCAATCGCCGCTGCGGAAAAGCGCGCCAGGATCGGCCCCGGCGTAAACGACACCAGGTTCGTCCGCCGCTCCCGGACAAATGTTCCATACTCGCTTGATCGACTCATTGGGGACGCACTTCAACTCCAAACCCGCCTCGGAAAGCTTCCAGGTCTTGCCGCCGTTGGTACTGGCATGAATATGAGGACCGAACCAGGCGCTGTTCACCGCGGCGTATAAGCGCTTCGGATCGCGCGGGTCCTGCGAAATATGGTTGACATCCCAGCCGCGAAAGTGTGGGCCGGCCATGGTCCACGACTTCCGGTTGGTCGTAGTAAGAGCGAAGGCGCCCTTGCGGGTGCCGATCCAGACAGTCAGCTTGGGTGAAGGCATTTGCCTATTTTAGCCGGTCACCGCGACTGTGGAGAACTGGTAAAACGCCTCGCAAAACGCCCGGAACCGCTAGAATAGAAATAAGTGGCCTCATTGCTCTTTCGCATTCATTTTTTTCCCGGATTTTGCCTCTTTGTTCTCGGCATGGTCCTGCAGCTTGCTATCGCCTGGTGGCTGTTCCCTCGCTATCGCCGGCAGCCGGTATTCTATTTGGCGGTGACCGCCTCCACCGGCCTCCTCTGTGTCGGCTACCTGTTGGAGTTCGTGCGAGTACACCGCCATTTTTCCGCATGGTCGGCCACTTGGCTGGAATGTGCCGCTCTGATAGAGGTGGGATGGCTCACCGGGCTCTTTTTGGCGCTGCTGGTCTGGCGCAAGTCTCCCCAATTCGAACCTGGCCGGCGTACGTTGCTGCGCGCCGCGGGCGCCGGACTGTGTATCGCGCCGCTGGCCTCCACGGGCTTCGGTTTCATCGAGCGGGCCCGCTTCCGCGTTTCTGAAGTGAATATCCCCATCCCGAACCTGCCGCCCGATCTGGTCGGATTGCGCATCGTGCAGGTCACCGATATCCACCTAAGCCCCTTCCTCACCGAGCGAGAATTTGCCCGAGCTATCGATATGGCCAACGAGACCCGAGCCGATCTCGCGCTGGTCACCGGCGATCTGATCAGCCGCGTGGGCGATCCGTTGGAAGGCTGCCTCCGCCAACTGGCCCGGCTGCGCGCCACAGCCGGCGTGCTGGGATGCCTGGGCAATCACGAGGTGTATACGAAGACCGAGGATTATGTCACGGAAGCTGGCCGCCGCATCGGAATCGAGTTCCTGCGCCAGTCGGCCAGAGTTCTCCGCTTCGGAAATGCGTCGATCAATTTCGCCGGAGTGGATTATCAGCAGTTTCAAAAACCGTACCTCGTGGGGGCGGACCAGTTGATGCAACCCGGCACACTGAATGTGTTGCTCTCCCACAACCCGGATGTGTTCCCCGTGGCCGCGCGTCAGGGCTACGATTTGACCATCGCCGGCCACACCCACGGCGGGCAGGTGAATTTCGAGATGCTGCATCAGGACCTGAACATCGCGCGCTACTACACGCCGTATGTGCGGGGCGTCTACCGCCTGGACAAGTCGTCGATCTATGTATCGAGCGGTCTTGGCACCATTGGCGTACCAATCCGGCTCGGCGCTCCGCCCGAAGTTTCGTTGATCCGCCTGTGCGCTATCTGATCCTCAGCGACCTCCACGCCAACTGGGAAGCGCTCCAGGCGGTTCTCGTGCAGGCGCAATCCGCATACGACCGCGTCGTATGTTGCGGCGACCTGGTAGGCTACGGCGCAGACCCGGATGCCGTCACCGAGTGGGTGCGCGAAAACGTCGCCACCATCGTGCGCGGAAATCACGACAAGGCTTGCGCCGGCCTGGAAGATCTGGAATGGTTCAACCCCGTGGCCCGGGAATCCGTGCTCTGGACGCAAGGGGTGATGAAGCCCGCCAACCTGGACTATCTTCGCGGCCTGGCGAAGGGTCCCGATCGGGTCGACGGCTTCCAGATTGTGCATGGCTCGCCCTTGGACGAAGACGAGTATGTGGTCACCGAGCGCGAAGTCGCGCAGGTGGCGCCGTACTTGGAAGCCCCGGTCGCATTTTTCGGCCACACGCACTTGCAAGGGGCATTCCTTTGCCATCGCAACGGGGTGAGACGCCTGCGGGCTGCGGTTACCGAACTCGAAAATGACGCGGTCTACTACATTAATTCCGGATCGGTCGGCCAGCCGAGGGACGGCGATCCGCGCGCAGCGTACGCCGTCTACGAACCGGAAGCGCGCCTAGTCACGCTGTGCCGCGCCGAATACGATATCCGCACGACGCAGCGAAAAATCATCGAAGCCGGCCTCCCCGAGCTACTAGCCATCCGCCTGGAAGCCGGCGCATAAACCGGGGACAGACGGAACGTTTCCTACTTTCCCGCTCCCCTACTACCACGGGCCTACATCTATGCCAATTCAGCAGATTCTAATGACATAGTTCCAGCGGAGTCAGCCGCCGGGGGGGTTACAGAAACCGGGGACAGACGGAACGTTTCCTA
>DASQGY010000078.1:0-14156 GCA_035632375.1 Bryobacteraceae bacterium
GTGGCCGAAGGCCGTGGGCACGGGTATATCCAACGTCCGTTCTCCCATCGCAATCACAACTACTTTGCCCGGGAGTTTCACGGCGACCATGGACGCTTCGTTCGATTCGGGAAAGTTGCGGTGGCGGAGTTGCTTACCGAAGTTGCGGCAGGAAAAGTGGCTGAGGCGGTTTGGCTCTGATTTCCGGAAGGACTAGTAAAGACTGCTTGAAGGTTGTTGGCCCCGGACAAGTCATCCGTTAGGGTGAAGTTGACAGTCACGGTCGCGGCCGCGGCCGTGGTGTTTATCGAGGCGGGAGTGAAACTGAAGGCAGTAATGTTCGGTGGCGTGGTATCTACAGCCGACGTCACCTGAAGAGTTGTCGGAAAGCCAGCCGATGCGATGCTGCTGGTACCGAGAAACAAGCTGCCGCCGGCCGTGTCGGCTATAAAGACATACGAAAGCGTCCAGGCACCCGGCGGGCTGAATTGCGGGAAGGTGACGACGACCGAGTCAGTAGCAGGGCTTCGGGGTGGGCTCAGAATCTTAAACGCCCGTTGTAAAAAAATACCAGACGGATCCACGAATGCTGTTTCAAAGTAAAAAACGCCCGCGAAGGTATCGGTACTGGTGAAGTTCACCGTGACAGTAGCCGGGCCACCGCTCGTGTTGATTGCGGTTGGCGCGAAGCTTAAGGCCGTTAGGTTCGGCGTCGCCGAACTTTGAGCGAGTCCTATGCCCCGCAGGGTCAATAGTATCAAGAAAGCCAGCAGACTAGTCTTAGTTTTCATCACGATGTTGCTCCTAAACAATTCAATAGTGCACTAACCGAGAGAAAATGGCAGCACGGCTTCACGACCTTCCCGCCGCGTGTAGAGAGGCGAGAAGGTCGTGCTAACCGTGAAACTGTAGAGACAGCGCTAAATCTTTGTAATAGCAGGTCCGTTGGCCAGACCGAGCGCGCCGTTCTGGAAATTGGCGTTGTCCCCTCCTGTGGAGATTTGACCTCCATTCGAAAAGAAGACGGTACCGTTTCCTAAGTAAGTGGTGTTCGTGGTGCCCAACGTACCACCCGCTGCACTCTGCAGCGCAGTGGTGTTGAGAGACATCACGCTGTCAGAGATTAGAACGGCGCCGGCGCCCGACTGGTTGATCCCTATTGCGTTTAAGGAGATGTTGGAATTGTGGATCAAGTTGTGTGAGTTAACACCTGCGTTCATGCCGCCGCCGAGGTTATCCCAGAGCGCTACGTGATCAAAATCGCCGGCGACTACACCCGCTGAAGTGGTGGTTGAAATACCAGCTTGCGTGTTGTCGTGGATCTGCGTGTCTCTAACTGTGATAAAGGCGTTCGCAGACGTGGCCACGCTGATTCCGTTTTGACCGAAACCTACGATGTTCACATCGATGATGTGTACGATAACCTGTCCCGAGTTATTTATCAGAATACCGTTCACCCCCGACCCGCCGATTCCGTCTATGTTTAAGCTTCGCAGAGTCACTGTCATAGCGCCTCCCGTTATGACAATGCCATTCGTTCCACTGACGAGCACGCCGCCCGGTCCGGAATCGCAGTCGATCATGATGGATTTGGTGATCGTCACCGCTCCGAATCCGCCTGGATCGAGGCAATCGATTATACCGTTCGTGGCGGTCTTCGAGATGGCGCCGGCGAAAGTCTTACACGGTGCAGTCCGGCTACATGGGTTGGCGTCGTCGCCGACTCCCGAGACCCAAGTGCGGGTCGCCTGCGCACTGGCGACAGAAGTGAATGCCAGGGTCAAAACGGCTAATGCCAACAGATTCAAGGTGAATCGCAACTTTTTCATTTGTATCTCCTTTTTCCTATTCGAGCTTTCTAACTCCACGATGCGAGGCCCGAAATACATTCCCGGACGCCGAATGTCGACCTTGAGCCCGCGATTTGTTACACTTACAAAACTGTCGTCCTAAGAAGACGCGTGGAAGAAATTGTACCTTGGACCTGGATGACTGTCAAGAGATGAAAACACCTATGAACACCGATGGGCATCCGGAGGCTCGGTGTGTGTTGGCACCCAATGTAGCAGGCGGCCAACAATGTACGGTTAGGCCGTCATTTTGATCGGAAACCACGGGCTTAATAAGGCCAAGGGTCGCGCATTCTAACAATAACCTAGAGCGCACCTGTCGGTAGTGGGCGAACTGCCCCCACCACCTACCTGTAGGTTTATGTGGGAGAGACTTGTCTTAGGCGCCCGTACCTTCTCGCAGTGTGGGTGAACCTGGGCAGCCCGAAGTGGGCCCGGGAAACTACTGGCCTTTGGAGTGTCCTTCCTCCTTATGATGCTTCAGCACTGTGCGCGCCGCCACTTCTTTGGCGCGGCTTCCGTAGTGGCCCTCTTTCTTCGCGGATTCGACAATGTGTTCGTACTGCCGCTGTTCCTTCTCACCGACACCTCGTACATGCTTTTTGCCTGGCATGGGACTCGCCTCCTGCCAATTAGATTGCATTAGCGCTGGTCCGTTACTTCAGTGCAGAACGACGACGTCCACTGAGCCGATGCGGCGTTCAACGGTCACAGCCATGGCATCACCGGAGCGGAACAGTACAAGATCCACCGAGGCGCTGCCCACCGCCAGATTCCGAACCTTGACCTGCTCCAGGAACCGCGGAAGAACCGGGCAAGTCAGGACAATCTTTCTATTGAGGGCGTCGATGTCCAGGCCGATGGAAGACTGCAGCAGGAGAAACGCCGCGCCGGCGGACCAGGCTTGCGGAGAGCAGGCTACTGGATACGCGGTCGGTCCTTTGCCTGAGCGCCGCGCGAAGCCGCAGAAGAGTTCGGGGAGACGGTTGAGATCCAGGGAAGCGGCAGCCTCGAAAAGCCCGCCCATTATTTTCGCCGCGAGCTGGGTGCACCGGTATCGGGCGAACCCCGCGGCAATCAGCGCGTTATCGTGAGGCCACACCGAGCCGTTGTGGTAGGACATCGGGTTGTACCGCGACTCCTTTTCGGCGATCGTCCGGATTCCCCAGCCGGAGAAAAAAGCTTCCGAGGTGAGCAGGCGGGCAATGGTGGACGCCTGCGCTTCTGCTGCGATCCCCGTGAACAAACAGTGGCCGGCATTGGAAGCGCGCACCTGGCACTGTTTTTTGGCGCCGTCAAGCGCCAGGGCGTAACTGCCCAAGAGCTCGCACCAGAACGCGTGCTGGAATCTCTCACGAAGGTCGTGGGCTTGGGCCGCCAGACGTTGCGCGATCTCGCGTTTGCCCAAAACTTCCGCGATTCCAGAGAGACTTAGCTTTGCCTGGTAGACATAGCCTTGCACCTCGCAGAGGGCGATGGGACCTTCGGCCAGGGTTCCGTCGGCGTGAAATATGGCATCGCGCGAATCCTTCCACCCTTGATTTGCCAACCCCTCGGGCGACTGGCGGAAGTATTCCACGAACCCGTCGCGATCCGCGTCGCCATATTGATCGATCCAATTCGCAGCTCGCTCCAGGCTTGGCCACAGAGCTTCTAAGAGGGCGAGATCGGCGGTGCGGCGATAATATGCCGCGGCCAGCATCAGGTACAGAGGTGTTGCGTCGACGCTTCCGTAGTATCGCCCAAAGGGAATCTCATGCAGTGCGGCCATTTCGCCATCTCTTGCCTCGTGCAGGATCTTGCCGGGTTGGGCGTCCTGTTCGGGCGCGACTTCCAGCGCCTGGGTTTGAGCCAGAAAGGACAGGACGCCCCGCGCGATGTCGGGCGCGACCCACAGGCACTCCAGCGCGGTAAGAATCCCATCGCGGCCGAACGGCGTGCTGAACCAAGGGACGCCCGCGTAAGGATAAACTCCCTGCGGACCGTCGGTGAGCAACGTATTGAGATCGGCTCGCGACCGTTCCAACCAGCGGTCGAACTGCTCGTTGGAGGTTCCGATCACTGCAGGGACTCTGCCTGACGCTTCCATGGCGCTGCTGGCCAGAGCCAGGCCGCGCACGTAGTCCAATGTGACCGTTCTGCGGCGATCCGTCTCGAAAGTAAAATCGAATTCGAGCCCGCGTTCCTCCGTCGGCGGGAGCTGCATGGTGAAGTGCAAAGTGGAAGGCAGCACCACCTGTGCTTCCGGCGCCGAGCGGATCAAGGTGCGCCGGATCAAGCCGTCCAAGCCACGGTACTCGAGCACAATAGTGGAATTTCCGCCGCCGATCCGCGGCGGGAGAAGCTCTCCACGGCGAGCGCGCGTCTGTCCGCGAGCTTCGAAGATATCGGCGAAGTCGGCCCTGAACTCGAGCGTGAAGCTGATCTCCACCGGGGTCAACGCGAAGTTTCGGACCTTGATGCGAAGATACAAAACGTCCTGCCAGAGGAATTGTGTGCGGTAGATATGCAAGGCGCCATGCGGCAGAAGCAGCCGTCCCGCGGCGAAAATGTCGGGGTTTGTTAGATCCGCCGCGAGCAGAACATTATCCCGCCGCACCGTAGAGCTGAGCAGCAGCGCGCGGCTCCGGAACAGATTCAATTTCAGGCACGACAAATACCGTGTGCCACGGTTGTAGACACCGTCCCCAGTCCGCTGCGCAGCATCGATGTCGCCATGATGGTCGAATACGCCAAACGTCTCGTTCTGTTTCAGAACAAGCGTACGCTCGGTAGCGGGCGCAGTGGTGGCTTGAATGTAATACTGCGAGTCTTCAACCAGGAGCGTTTCGGGAGGGTTGGTCATTGCAGCCTGATGGAGAGCAGCGGCGCGTCGCCGGACTGAACAGTGTTGTAGACATCGACATAGTCGGCGGCCATTCGGGAAGCCGTGAAGCGTTGCTCAAAAGCATTGCGGCACCCGGCCCGGCTGATGTTCCGGATTTTCCCGACAGCGTCCGCCGCCTCCCTGTCGTTGTGGACAATAAAGCCGGTAATGCCTTGCGCTACAATTTCCGGCACCGACCCGCGGCGGAACGCGATCACCGGCGTTCCGCAGGCCATGGCCTCAATCATCGCCAGCCCGAAAGGTTCCGGCCAATCGATGAGAAAGAGCAACGCGCAAGCTCCCCCCAGGAAGTCTTGCTTCTCGCTCTCGCTTATCTCGCCGATGTACTCGATTAAGGGATGATCGAGGAGCGGCTTGATCTCAGCTTCAAAGTACTCTTTGTCTACTTTGTCCACCTTGGCCGCGATTCGCAGCGGCATTTCCACACGCTTGGCGACCTCGATCGCGCGGTCGACTCCCTTCTCTGGGGAGATGCGCCCCAGGAAAGCCAAATAGTCTCCCGGTTCCGGCTGCAGGGAAAGAAGTTTGGCGGGCACGCCATGATAGACGGTAGCCAGCCAGTTGGCGTTCGGAAGCGGCTGGCGCTGCGCGTCGGAGATGGAGACCACCGGCATGTCCGGGAATTGGCGGTACACAGCAGCGAGTTCCGGCAAATCCAGGCGTCCATGTAATGTGGTTATGTTTGGGACCCGCAGCCGGCTGGAAATTGGGAAATGCAGATAATCGACATGAAAGTGGATCATGTCGAAATCGTTTTTCCGCCGGAACACTTCGTCCAACATGACCATGTGGAGCGCCAGAGAGTCCTGGCAATTGCTGTCCAGACGCAACGCGCGACGGCAGGCAGGGACCAGCGTCGCTGAAGTTGTCGAGTCTCCGCTGGCGAACAGCGTGACGTCGTTGCCCTGACGGACCAGCTCTTCCACCAAGTGGGAAACGACTCGCTCCGTTCCGCCATATAGCAATGGAGGCACGCTCTCATAAAGGGGTGCAACTTGGGCAATTCTCACGAGAAACAATTCCGGCCGTTATGTGGATGACGCGCGGCCGCATTCCGTTACAGGCTCCGCGCGGCCGTGTCTTCACGGAAGAAGTCGACGCGCCAATCCATCCACCAATCGGGTACTTGCAGAAATCTATCGCCCTACGTGTTGAGGCTCTTTCGATTTCGTGTACTGTTGCGGATTCTTATCGAACTTGTCCTTGCATTCCTGGCCGCAGGAGACGTAGCGTTCACCCTGGTAGATGCTCGCCGCGGGAGCCTTATTTTCATTTACTTTCGCGCCGCAGACAGGATCGTGTGGCATAGCACTTTCCTCCTTTCCTTCAAGACCGGTTCTTGGACAAGTGACTGTTCAGCGCGACGCTGAATGCCTTGACGGGGCGTATCTGTTCAATTCCGCATACAACGGCGCCGCACTCGCCGGCGGCTTTACGCCACCCTTCAGGATCTCGGTTTGCGTCACTTCCCGGCCATAGATCATACGATTGTTCTCGTTGTCCGGCCGCAATGTAGCGCCTTCCAGCGAAACGCCGGCAAAAACGCCGCGCGCGCGTGAGTAGGCCAGAATCTCGGCGTGCATCGTGGCGTCGGTCCTGGCTTCAGCCGACCGTCCCACCGGGCCCGCCATCGCACTGGCGTCGGCGCCCAAGGTAAACTTGTCGCCCATCAGTTTGTCCATGCCTCGCTGGTTCATCACCAGGAACACCACGTCCGTTTCGCCTGCGCCGATTTGCAGCCCGATACTGCCACCTTCGATTCGCTCCGTCGATGGGCCGCTCCAACCGTTCGACGTGCGGCAAACGACGACCCCTTTCCCATACTTGCCGCCTATCACCACGCCGGCGCGCTTCAAGCCGGGAATAATGCCCACGCATTGCGCCTTCTCCAACAGGTCTTCGGGAATCCCCTTATCCTTGGCTCCCATGATCTCGCCGAGAACGGCGGCGGATTCCGTGATTCGTTTTTGCGACGACGCCTCGCTCGCCGGGAGCAGCCACGCCGTGGTCAAAGTCAACATCAGACCAATGCAGTACTTCATTTCCTTACTCCTTTCGAATCCGAATTGTTCGGACCTAGCTGTAAGGTCTGCCTGCCGGTTATCGCACAAATCGCCGCGAGCAAACCGGCGTTCGGCACAGTACAAGCCGCACTTTTGATTCCACGTTGCAGGCAGCGGAAAGCATTGATGTGCGGTAAATTTCAGGTAAAAAGAGCAAAGGTGACAAAGAGGTAACGGGCAGGTTTTTCCACGCGGCGAAGAGCCGCGTCAGCCATGCTATCCTGGGCCCAGCGAACTTCGGCCAAGGAGCAAGTAATGCCGGCCCCGAAATCATCCGTTCGTTACAAAGTCTCGACGCCTATTCACGCAGTCAAACTCGAGGAGCATCCCGGAAGCAGTTTGCGGGACCCTACGGAAACATTGGTCAAGATTCCAGTGGATGCGGTCATCGAGTTGGAAGGACGCGCGTCGTCCTCCGGGCTCATCAATGTACTGTGGGATGGCGATCCATACTCCGTCTTCTTCGAAGACCTGGAAGAGAAGGCGCAGCTTCTGACCGCGGCGGTTCCATAACGCGCTTCCGGCATGGCCACCCAAAGGGACCTTGATCTGATTCGCGCTTCGGCGGCCGGCGACGTGGAGCGCATGCGCTCCTTGCTGGGTCGCGGCGCGAAGGTGAACACGCGTCTCAAGAACGGCGCCACACCGCTTCTGGCCGCGGCCGTGGGGGGCCACATGGATGCGGCGCAGTTGCTGATTGTCCAAGGCGCCGATCTGAAAGCCAGATACAAGAACGACGCCACGGTTCTGATCATGGCCGCTACCCAGGGCCGCGAGGCGATTGTCCGGCTTCTTCTGCAGAAGGGCGCAAATATCAACGAACGGACCAGCGGCGGCGTCACTGCGTTGCTCGCGGCGTCCATCGAAGGACATGCCTCCGTGGTGGAGGCGCTTCTCGGCTCGCGGGCGGATGCCAATGCGGCCGACGAGCGTGGCGTAACGCCGTTGATCGGCGCGGCGGTGAACGGGCACATGGAAGTGGTCTGCGCCCTGATCGCCAGCGGCGCGGAGGTGAACGCCAAGAGTCACTCCGGCTTGACGGCGTTGTCGGCTTCCATAGCGGCTACTCCAACGGTCGCCTGGGTGCTTCTGGAAAAAGGCGCCGACCCAAACACCGTGGACGAGAACGGACGTCCGGTGCTGGTGGCCGCGGCAGCCAACGGTAACGCGGATATTCTGCCGATGCTTCTGGATCGCGGCGCGGCGATCGAGGCGCATGACGGAACGGGAACGACGCCGTTCATCGCTGCCGCCCTGGGAGGGCACATCGACGCATTGAGAATCCTGCTGGAGCGCGGCGCCAACGTCAACGCTGCCGGTCCGAGTGGCGTTACGCCCCTGATCGCGGCCGTGGTGCGCGGCCATGACGAAGTAGTGCGGTTGCTGCTCGATTCCGCTGCCGATGTCAACATCCCCACCAATGATGGCGTCACCGCGCTGATGGCCGCCGTCAACAGCCATCCCTCGGTAATCCCTTTGCTGCTCGATCGTGGAGCGGAGCTCAACGCCGCGGATAAGGGCGGCATCACCGCTCTTCACGCCGCGGCGGCGATGGACAAGCTCGATGTGGTCCGGCTGTTAGTGGAACGGGGCGCCGAGACTGGACGTCTCACGGCAAACGGATTGACGCCGCTCGCCGTCGCGGAAACAGCGGGACACGCGGGGATCGTGGAGTTCCTGCGGGCGGGCTCAGGAAACGGAAGCCTTGGCTAACTCTGGTTGGACACTCTCGTCTGGCTGAGCGGACGCGGGAGGCAGCGTGAAAAGGAACCGCGAGCCTTCCCGCGGCTTCGATTCCACCCAAATCTTGCCGCCGTAGCGTTCCACGATGCGCTGGCAGATGGCCAAGCCGATTCCCGTTCCTGGGTAGGTCTGCCCATGCAGCCGCTTGAAAATCCCGAAGATCTGCTGGCAATACTCCGGCTCGATGCCGATCCCGTTGTCCTCAACCGAGAAGAGCCAGCCAGTGTCGCAACTCTCGGCTCTCAAGTGAATGCGGGGAGGCTCGGCGCGCCGGTATTTGATGGCGTTACCCACTAGGTTCTGCAGCAGTTGCACGATGCGAATTTCGTGCGCCTCCACGGTCGGCAGCGCATCCCAGGTGATGGCCGCCTGATTCTGCTCAACGGACGCTTGCAAGTTGAGCAACACCTTCTGGATGACGCCCTCACAATTCACCGGGTGGCGCGGGCCCTCGGTGGAGGAACCGGTTTGCGAGTAGGTCAACAGATCTTTTAGCAGCAACTCCATGCGCTTCGCTCCACCGACGACGAAGGAAATAAACTGGTCCGCTTCCGCGTCGAGCTGGCTGCCGTAGCGCCGGTGGAGCAATTGGCTGTAGAGCGCCACCATGCGCAACGGCTCCTGCAGGTCGTGACTGGCCGCGTAGGCGAACTGGTTCAAGTCGTCGTTCGACTGCCGCAGCGCCTCGTTCGATTGCAGCAGTTCCTTGGTGCGCTCGGCGACGCGTTGCTCCAATGTCGTATTCAATTCCCGGATGGCCTCATCCGCCCGCTTGCGCTCGGTGATATCGCGAATCGCGGAAGTCAGCAACAGGCCCTCTGCGGTCTGCAGCGGGCTCAGGCTGATTTCGACAGGGAACTCATGATTGTTTTTGCCTTGGGCCAGAAGCTCCTGCGGCGAACCGGGCGAATCGCCGCTCCAATCCGGCACCAGTCTGCGGATGTTGTGCCCGATCAGCTCTTCCCTGCGGAATCCGAACATCACTTCCACCTGCGAGTTCACCAGGCTGATGCGTCCATCTTCCGAACTGATGATCATCGCGTCCGGCGCAGCCTCAAGCAAGGAACGGAATTTCTGTTCCGCCTTGCCCAACACCTCCGTTTGCTTCCGCAGCAGCGCGGTATTGCGGCTCAGTTCGACGAAGACACCGACCTTGGATCGCAAGATTTCGGGGACGATCGGCTTGAACAGAAAATCCACGGCGCCCAGATCGTAGCCGCGAAACAGATGTTCATCGCTTTTGTAACCGGTCAGGAACAGGATGGGGGTGTGACGAGAACGCTTCCGCGAGCGGATCAGCTCCGCCGTCTGGAAGCCGTCCATCTCCGGCATCTTCACGTCCAGGAGAATGGCGGCAAAGTCGTCCTCGAGCAGGTAACGCAACGCCTCCATCCCGGAGTGCGCCATCACCAGTTCCTGCCCGAGCGTATCCAATGCCGCTTCGAGCGACACCAGGTTCTCCGGCGTATCGTCCACCATCAGGATCTTGACTCGATCCTGCAGATGTTGCTCGGATTCGTTCATGTCCGTCTCTTTATAGTTTTATGCGTTCGGCGCAGCCATCTGCGACAACTCGTGTCCCCGGCTGACCCACACCCTCAGTACCGAGAACAACTGCTCCAGATCAACCGGCTTGGTAATGTAATCCGAGGCGCCGGCTTCTATGCACTTGGCCCGATCGCCCTTCATCGCCTTGGCGGTAAGCGCGATGATCGGAAGCGAACGGAACTGCGGCACCTGCCGGATGGCGTGCATGGTCTCGTATCCGTCCATCTCCGGCATCATGATATCCATCAGCACCAGGTCGATATCCGGCATCTTCCGCAGCAACTCGATGCCGGCGCGTCCGTTTTCGGCGTGGAAAACGTTGAGATTGTGGTCTTCGAGCAGACTGGTGAGAGCGAAAATGTTGCGGACGTCATCGTCGACCACCAACACCTTCTTGCCCACCAGCGTTATGTCGGTCTCCCGCATCTGCTCCAGAATCCGGCGCTGCTCCGGCTTAAGATCGGCCTCCGCGCGATGCAGCAACAGGACCGAATCGTCCAGCAGCCGTTCCTGCGTTTGGGTCAACTTCACGACACTGGTTCGCGACACGCGCGCGAAGTCCAATTCTTCATCGGCCGTCAACTGCCGGTTGCAGAGAACGATGATCGGGGGAACATACGGACCGATGTGGGCTTGGATGTCGCTAATCAGATTCAGCGGGCTGACATCGTCCACCTGCAGGTGAACCACGATGCCGTCCAAATACTGTTGCTGCACCACGGCCAGGCCTTCGCCACCGGTTGCAACATCGATAATCTCGAGGTCGTGTGCGGCGATATTTGCGAAGATGGAGGTCCGCTCCTCATCGTCGCCGCAGACCAACAACAGTTTCTTCACTCGCTTCTGGACCGAATGCTCGATGGTGGTGAAGGCTTCCGCCAGCGACTCGTCCGTCACCGATTTTTCCAGATAGGTCATCGCGCCCAGCGCCATGCCCAGCCGCCGGTTCTCGTCGCCGGAAATAATGTGGACGGGAATGTGACGCGTCGCCGGATCGTGCTTCAGCCGGTCCAGGATGGTCCAACCCGCCATGTCGGGAAGATTGATGTCCAGGGTGATGGCCCCCGGCTTGAATTCGCGCGCCAAAGTCATCGCACTGCTGCCACGTAAAGCAACCAGCGCTTTCAGGCCGCGCTCGTGCGCCATGTCCACCAAAATGCGCGCAAAGGTGATGTCGTCCTCGACGATCAACAATGCCGAGTCGCCGGGTTGGATCAGGTTGCGATCGTCGTCGATCACCAAATCCTCCACCAGCTCGCCGGTATTCAGCGGAGTTGGCAGAATCATGTCCACCTCGCCTTCCGGCACCATGATCGCGGCGGCCTGTTCCAACAGGACCGGAGAGGTCAGGAAGGCTTCGCTCTTGGGCTGGGGCGCCGGAGTGACATAGGCCTGCGGCAAGTACAGCGTGAAGATACTGCCGACGCCGGGCGTACTCTGCAAACGGATTTCGCCGCCCAGCAATCGCGCCAACTGGCGGCTGATGGAAAGTCCCAATCCAGTGCCGCCGTACTTGCGGCTGGTGGTTCCGTCGGCCTGTTGGAACGCTTCGAAAATGATGCGCTGCTTGTCGGTGGGAATACCGATACCGGTGTCCGCCACCGAGAAAGCGATTACGGATTTCGCCCGGCTCAGAATCATGTGATTCGGGCTCCATCCACCGGTGGCTTTGTCCAGCGTCAGCCGCACCGATCCATGTTCGGTGAATTTCAGCGCGTTGGACAGCAGGTTCTTGAGCACCTGCTGCAGCCGCTTGGCATCGGTGTGCATGATTTCCGTGGCCATTGAATTGCCCAGTTCCACGGTAAACTCCAGGCCCTTACCATCGGCCACGTGGCGGAAGGTCTTGAGGCAGTAGTCTTCGAGCTCAGTGAACCGCACACCGCCGACCTCGACATCCATCTTGCCGGATTCGATCTTGCTGAGATCGAGAATGTCGTTGATCAGCGCCAACAGGTCGGTTCCCGAAGTATGAATGGTTTCCGCGAACTTCACCTGCTTGGCGGTCAGGTTCTTGTCGGAGTTTTCCGACAACATGCGCGCCAGAATCAGCAGGTTGTTCAGGGGTGTGCGCAACTCGTGGCTCATGTTCGCCAGGAATTCGCTCTTGTACTTGGAAGTGATCTCCAATTGCTCGGCCTTTTCCTCCAGCGCCTGCTTGGCTTGCTCCACTTCGCGGTTCTTGGTTTCCACCTCGGTCTTCTGTTCCGCCAGCAGTTGCGCCTTTTCCTGTAATTCTGCGTTGGTGGTCTGCAATTGAAGCTGCTGACTCTGCAATTCCTCGGCAAGAGCCTGGCTTTGTTGCAACAATTGCTCGGTCCGCATCGTTGCAGCGATCGTATTCAACACGATGCCGATGGATTGCGTGAGCTGATCCAGAAATGCGAGGTGAATGTCGCTGAATTGGCCGAACGAAGCCAGCTCGATGGCCGCCTTCACGTCGCCTTCAAACAGCACCGGCAGCACAACAATGCTCACCGGCGCGGTGCTGCCCAGGCTGGAGTTGATGCGCACGTAACCGCCCGGCACATTCTTCACCAGAATGCGCTCTTTCTCCTTGGCGCATTGGCCGACCAAGCCCTGCCCGATCTGGAATTGCGCCGGGACCTCGTCGGTCTTATCGATGGCGTATCCGGCGAGGAGTTTGAGGACTGTGGTGTCCTCCTGCGTCTCCGCGATATAGAACGTACCGTGTTGCGCGCTGACCAGCGGTGTCAGCTCGGATAGCAGGAGCTGAGAAACCGTTAACAGGTCGCGCTGGCCCTGCATCATGCCGGTGAACTTGGCGATGTTGGTCTTCAGCCAATCCTGCTCGTTGTTCTTGCGCGTGGTCGCCGCAAGATTGACGATCATTTCGTTGATGTTGTCCTTGAGTGCGGCCACTTCGCCTTGCGCTTCGACCGCGATGGACCGCGTCAGGTCGCCCTTGGTCACGGCCGTTGCTACCTCGGCGATCGCTCGCACTTGCGTGGTCAGATTGGCCGCGAGCTGATTCACGTTGTCGGTGAGATCGCGCCAGATGCCCGCCGCGCCGGGCACGCGAGCCTGGCCGCCGAGCTTTCCTTCGATTCCCACTTCGCGAGCTACGGTGGTCACCTGATCCGCGAATGTCGCTAGCGTGTCGATCATCCCGTTGATGGTGTCGGCCAGCTCCGCGATCTCGCCCTTGGTTTCGAGCACCAGCTTGCGCTTCAGGTCGCCATTCGCAACCGCCGTCACAACTTTGGCGATGCCGCGGACCTGCGTAGTGAGCTTGGCCGCCATGAAATTCACGTTGTCGGTGAGATCCTTCCAGGTGCCGGCGACGCCCTTCACTTCCGCCTGCCCGCCGAGCTTGCCGTCGGTACCCACTTCGCGCGCCACTCGAGTCACTTCCGATGCAAACGAATTGAGCTGATCCACCATGGTGTTGATGGTGTTCTTCAGCTCAAGAATCTCGCCCTGCACGTCCACCGTGATTTTGCGCGACAGATTGCCGTTGGCCACTGCCGTGGTAACTTGCGCGATGTTGCGAACTTGAGCGGTGAGATTGCCGGCCATCGAGTTCACGCTGTCGGTCAAATCCTTCCACGTCCCCGCGACGCCGCGTACCTCGGCGCGCCCGCCCAGCTTGCCTTCCGTTCCCACCTCGCGCGCCACGCGAGTTACTTCCGATGCAAACGAGCTGAGCTGATCCACCATGGTGTTGATGGTGTTCTTCAACTCCAGAATTTCGCCGCGTACGTCCACCGTGATCTTGCGGGAAAGGTCGCCTTTCGCGACCGCCGTAGTCACTTCAGCGATGTTGCGCACCTGATTGGTCAGGTTGCCAGCCATAGAGTTCACGCTTTCGGTGAGATCCTTCCAGGTTCCGGCCACGCCCTTCACTTCCGCTTGACCGCCGAGCTTGCCTTCCGTTCCCACATCGCGCGCCACGCGCGTCACTTCAGAGGCGAACGCGTTCAACTGGTCCACCATCGTGTTGATGGTGTTCTTCAACTCCAGAATTTCGCCGCGCACTGCAACGGTGATTTTACGCGACAGGTCGCCGTTCGCGACCGCCGTCGTGACTTCTGCGATGTTGCGCACCTGAGCTGTCAGGTTTCC
>DASQGY010000079.1:0-8065 GCA_035632375.1 Bryobacteraceae bacterium
GGAGTGCCTGCCCGATGCAGCGGCCAACACAGGACGCAGACTGCCACAGCAGTCGAGAAGAGGGCTCCGAGCACGTACCAATGCGCCGGCCGGTCCGCGAAGTACCATGCCTGGAGCGCACACAGGACCGTCGTTATCTGAGCGGCCCCCGCGAGCGCGATAACGGCCTTTCGAAGCAATGGAAGAGTCACAAACCTCACTCCAGACCAAACGGCGTCAGTGGTTTCCGTCGGCGGAGAGCGCCTCGCGCGCCCAATTGAGCAGATCCCATTTCGTCAGGTGGCGGTCAGCCACCGGCTCGATCGTCTGCCCAACTACCGCCCGGCTCGGTACAGAGTACCCGTTCACCAAACGCACGCGGATTCCGGGCCGGCTGGCTGTCAATCGCTCCGCCAGCAAGTTACGCTTTTCATCGTTGCCGGGTAAGTTCGCAATCGCGAGCGAAATGCCGCCTTGATACAGCTCGGCAACCAGCAGCCCTTCTTCCCAACTCGCGGTGGCCAGCAGCCTGACGCCCTGCCGCTCGAATTCCGTGTATAGAAGACGGCGAACCTCGGCGTTGGCGTCAACCAGCAAGATCGCCGGCTGGGTCGGCTTCGGCAGCGGTGCGCCGGCCTCCGCCGCTTCTACTTGTTGCAGATAGATGTCAAAGGCCGCTTGATCCCCGCGTTCCACGCGAGCCGCAACCATTCCACCCATTTTCTTCACCAGCCGATAGGCCATGTTCAGGTCTGGCGACGAGTTCAACCAGGATGGCTCGAAGATCTTTGCCATCGAGACCGCGCTCTCCTCCGTCGCATAGCTAACTCGAATGCGCGCCGCCCGGAGCACGTGTTCATGTTCGGCGTCCGTCACTTCGATCGCCAGCGTACTGTCGCTTTTCATCCTGCTCCGGGCATGCAGCAGGATACTGACGAGTGCGCGAGTGAGTTGCCAGGAATCCGCCTGAACCGGAAGCGGCTCGAAGCAAACCTCCAGAGTCAGCCGCGGCTCGATCATCTTCCAGGCCGCCTCCAACTGGCGTAAAACGTTCCCGATCGCCACGCGCTCGATGTGTACCTCCGGAGGTTGCAGAAATGCCCGCAGCCGGCTGGTCATTCGAAAGGCATCGATGGCCGCGTTCTCAATCGTCTCCACTTCTTCGCGCAGCGGACTGTCGGGGTTCAAGGCCTCCAGAAGCCGCGGGCTGTCTTCGGCCTGCTGCACGTCGGGAAGCTGGCGGGCAATTCCCTCGGCCAGGCGCAGCAGCGCTTCCTGTTTCTCGTCTTCCTCGGCCTGTTGCCGTTCGAATTGCGATTGCGATACGTCCGTAAGCGCAATGACCGTTCCCTCAACCTGCCCCTGATGCCATCGCGGTGCGACGCTCCCTTGGACCGAGAAGACGTGTGCTTTGTCGCGCCGGAGGCAAATTCCGTCGGGCCATGCGACAGTTTCGCCCTGGAGCATGGCCACCGGAACGAAATCTCCCACACGTGTCCCGCTTTGGGAGTAGTAAAGTTGCAACAGCTCTTCGCAGGGGCGGCCGAGAGCGTTGTCGGCCTTCCAACCCGTCAGTTCCTCGGCCTGGGAATTCAGATAAGCGATTTTACCCCGCCCATCGGTCACCAGCACCGCGTACGGAACGGCTTGAAAGCTTGCAGTCGCCCAGTCCATCTGCACCCGGAGGCTGCGCTGGTAACGGTGTTTGGCGATGGCCATCTCGATGGAGCCGCGCAGGCTGGCCGATGCGATGGGCTTCTTGATATATCCAAACGCTTGGGTTCGGCTGGCCCGCTCCAGGGTTTCCCGGTCTTCGTACGCGGTCAAGTAAACCACCGGGATGTCGTGTTGCTTGTGCAGCTCATAGGCAACGTCGATCCCGTCAACAGTTCCCTTGAGGCGGATATCCATGAGAACGAGATCGGGCGAAGTCTGGCGGATCACTGCCAGAGCGCGCTCGGCTGAGTCCGCGGTACCCGGCACGCTGTACCCGGCGCTCTTGAGACGAGCCTCCAGATCGGCGGCGATCAGGCCCTCGTCTTCTACTATTACGATCTTGTGTTTGACGTCCGCGGCCATTTCCGCCCTCCTCGTTTGAGAGGTCGCCGGCGCGGCCCGCTGCCATCCGTCACGCCTGGCAGGTCACGGAGTCGATTCGAGTATAGCAGTCCGGCAGCCAAAGCTACATGGTGTGTATTTGCCGCGCTCACAGTTCCGCTCCGCCGAGCCTGTGGAAACTTGCGCTAACTCGCGCATAATGCGTACTTTGTTTCGCCAACGGATGCTTGCGCCCAGGCCAGCAAGTCCCACTTCGTCAAGTGACGGATCGCGCGTGATTGGCTGGCCCGCTGAGATTGATCGCGCGATTCTACGTAACCGTCAATGAGAAGTACTTGCATCCGCGGATCCATGGCGGCGAATCGCTCCGTCAATGTGTCCCAACGCCCTTCGTGGCTTACATTCGCTATGACTAACTGAATAGCGCCCTGGTAGACTTCCGCCAGCAGCAACGCTTCTTCGGCGCCCGCCGCCTCCAATAGATTGAAGCCATGTTCCTCAAAATGCGCATGGAGGACCTGCCTGATTTCCGGATTCGGTTCGATCATCAGTACCGCGGGCGCGTCCAACTTACGCCCGGCCTCTTCCGCGCATGTAACCCCGGCCAGCGGAAAACAAATCTCGAATCGAATAATGTTGCCCGGCTCCAGGCGTGCGCTGATCAATCCGCCCATCTTCTTGACCAGGGAATGGGTGATATGGAGATCCTCGGAGGCGCCCGACCACGATGGCTCGAAGACCCGCTCCAGGGAGGCCGCATCCTCCGCGGCGGTGGAATAGCTGATGCGAAGACGAACCCAAGGCCCGATTTTCGGCTCGGCTCGCGACAAGTCCATCACCAAACCCGTGCCTGGCTGCATCTGGGCGCGAGCGTGTAGGAGGATGTTCATGATGGCGGTCAACAATACCCATTCATCGCCTAGAATGGGCATCTGCTCCGGCTCCACGAGCAGGGTGAATCCTGGCTCGAGAGCCTGGAACGCTTCGTCAAACCGGCCCACCACTTCGTTCAGCATGATCCGCTCGACATCCAGCGCGGATAGCTCCGTGAAAGCCTTCAAGTGACACGTGGTGGCAAATGCGTCCATGGCAAGCTGCTCGATTTTTGCAGCGCTCTCACGCAGCGGGCTGTCTTCGGGCAGTGCTTCGAGAAGCTGTGTGCTTACCTCGGCCGCGTCGCTCATGCCAGGCAAGTGGCGAACCACGCCATCAGCCATGCGTACCAGTGCTTCCTGCTTGCTCTCCTGACGAGACTGCTCCTGGTTGAAGCGATCGAGCGTCGCATCGGTAATGGTGACGACTACGCCGTCCACGCGGCCGTTATGCCAGCGGGGCGCAACGTTTCCCCGGATCGGACAAACTTGCTCCTGACTGCCCGTGAGACAGCTATTGCCGGGTAGCGCGATGGCCTGCCCCCGGATCATAGCCACCGTCGCAAAGCCCTCAACCGGTTTTCCGTTCTCGCTGGAGAATATGTGCAGCACTTCCCTTATTGGGCGGCCCAGGCTCTGGTCCGCGCCGCAGCCGGTCAATTCCTCAGCCTGCGCGTTTAAGTAGGTAACCCGCCCCAAAGCATCCGCCACCAAGACAGCGTGAGGCACCGCGGCGAAACTGGCAATAGCCCAGTCCCTTTCCTCCCGCAGGTCCCGTTCATAGCGGTGCTTGGACAGCGCAATCTCGATGGCGCCTTTCAAACTCGCGGTTGCGATCGGCTTCTTCACATAGCCGTAGGCCTGGGTCTGGCTGGCGCGTTGTAGCGTTTCGTTGTCCTCGTACGCAGTCAGATAGACTACCGGGACGTCGAGTGTCTGCCGCACCAGGTCGGCCACCTGGATCCCGTCTTCCTCGCCCTTAAGCCGGATGTCCATGAGGACCAGATCGGGGGACGTCTCCTCGATCAACTTCAGCGCTCCTTGAGCGGAGTCTACAGAGCCTTGCACCGAGTACCCCGCCTTGGTCAGCCGGGACTCCAGATCGGCGGCAATCAATCCTTCATCTTCGACTATTACGATCTTGGGCATCGAGGGTGCGGACATGGGTTTTCTCCTGGCGCCGGCATTTGCGTATCGGCTTTAATCCTGAGTGTTTCTCAATCGAGATTTTTCTCACGAAAAAAACGGAACGTGGCGTTCCGTAAAGTGCCTCACATCCTGATGGATTGCATGTACTTCAGCGCCAATCCATCGGGTGTCCGCTGTTCCTCCAGGGTCTCAGAACGCGCTGAAAACGCGAGGCCTGCGCACAACGCGAGGGGGCGTGCGCAGTGTCTTGTTTGAACAACGTGAGCGGGCGGATACGGTCAACGGAACGTTGGTTGAGACTTGCTGGTTCTGCGCGCCTCGTGAGACGCTAATTTGACGCGTGTGAGCAAGACGCCCATTCTCGATCGCGAGGAGGCAGTTCCGGCTGTGAAAGTGCCATTGGCGCGTTCGATATTCATAGGCTTCGCCCTTGGCGTCGTGTTCCTCGTGATCAATGAGGGGGTTGTCCATATACCCGTGCCACCGGTTGGTGCGCTCCCGATTTTTCTGGTGGCCTGGTATGCCTCACTCTTGATGCACGAACTGGGTCACGCCGGCGCCGGACTGGCGATGGGTTTCGAAGTCCGCGCCCTGGTGGTCGGCGCATTTCATTTGGAGCGGAGGGCACATGGGTGGCGGTTTCGTCTTATTCCTAAGCGCTTTCTGGGTGGAGGCCTGACCAGCACGTTACCCCAATCCAATCAAAACCTAGTTCGACGCTTTGCGCTCTGCATCATGGCTGGTCCAGCGGTATCGGCGATTCTGTTCATCATCACGTTCTTCTTGCCAACCGGGCTGTGGGTTGGGAGTTTTTGTCTGGCAAATCTTATTCTTGCAGCATTCAGTTGCATCCCATTCACCGTGCGCGGCCAGCCGGCCGATGCCAAGAACATTCTCATCCTGGCGCAAAAGGGGGTTGTCGCCGATCGGTTGGCCGCGATTCTCTACCTTCTCGCACTCGATGCTCGAGGAATACAGCCCCGTGAGTGGCCGCACGAATTCGTGGAGCGGATGAGCGCTGTGACGAATGACATGTCGTATCTGCCACTCTCGCTGGCGATGCAACACGCCTGTCTTCTGGAAACCAATGATACGGAGCGCATCGCCCAAGTGCTTGAGTCCGCATTGAGTGTAAGCAACAAAATGCCGCCGGACTTGCAGCGTGGGTTCTTTCACGTGGCTGCGTGCTTCCAGGGGATGGATCGCAAGAACGTATCTCTCGCGGAATCCTGGCTAGCCTCCGCCCGGGGCGTAAAAGGTGCGGCGTCCCTGAAAGACTGGGATTCGATGGCTTCGGCGGCGATCTGTTTGGCCCATGGTCAGCCTTCCCAAGCTCGCGAATATCTAATGCGCTACAAGGCGTTCCTGGATGAGCTTCCACTTTCCGGGATGATCGCCGCGACGCGCGCCCGCGTCGTCTCGCTGCTCGACGAGTTGGCCGGGGCGTGATTCACGGGTTGGTGTTGGATAGTCTCCTTTCAGCCCGCTCTCGCCGGGTGCGCGTGCGGTAATTCGACGTGTACCGGATTTGCCCGCTGGCGCATCCAATAAAGCGGAGGCGCGGTATGGCTTTCCGAGGTTGGTCAGTTCAGGCCGCAGTGGCGACGGTCTGTGTTTTGTTGGTTCCGTTTGCCTTAATCATGGCGCAGGATCCGCAAGGGGCGGGGCCGCCGCCGGATTCGCAGCAAGCGGGGCCGATGCTCTCACCCGATCAATTGGACGATCTGGTTGCGCCCATCGCCCTTTATCCCGATCCGCTGCTGAGCCAGGTGTTGGCGGCTAGCACTTATCCGCTGGAGATCGTAGAAGCGCAGCAATGGTGCCAGCAGAACCGGAACCTGCGCGGCCGGCAGTTGATCGACGCCGCGAAGGAACAAAATTGGGATCCGAGCGTCCAGGCCATGGTCGCGTTTCCGGAAGCCATGCGCTTACTGAGCAGCGACGTCCGCTGGACCACCGACTTAGGCAACGCTTTCCTGGCGCAACAGAACGATGTGATGGACGCGGTGCAGCGCATGCGAGCGCGGGCGCGCGCCAACGGAAGGTTGAACAGCACGGCTCAACAGGTGGTGACTACCGACGAACAGTACGGGCAAGACGCCATCGAGATACAGCCGGCGAATCCCGATGTGATCTACGTTCCCGTTTACAACCCCGTTTATGTATGGGGTCCGCCCGATTGGGGATTCTATCCCGATCTGTGGTATCCGGGATTCGGATTTGGATTCGGTCCGGCAATTTACGTCAGCGGATTTTTCCCCGGATGGTATGGCTGGGGTGGATGGGGCTGGGGTTGTGGCTGGTTCGGCCATGGCCTGTTCGTGAATGCTGGATTCTTCAATCGGTTTGGATTCCGTGGCGGGTTTCACGATCGCTTCGGAAGGGGAGGTTTTGCGGGAGGGTTCAATGGACGCACGGCCTGGACCCACGATCCTGGGCATCGGATGGGAGTTCCTTATTCAAGCAGAACGGTTGCGAACAGATTCGGCTCCAACCAATTTCAGCGGAGCGGAGGTCAATTCGGCGGGGCGAATCGCGGGTCGTTCGGTAGGACGAATGCCGGAATGACCGGGACGGGCCGCTTCGGCAACAACGCGCCGGGAACTTTTCAATCCAATCGAGCGGGCGCGAACGGATTCCGATCCCCATCCAGCGCTGGAGGATGGCAGCGCTTCAATGGCGGCAACCGCGCTGCGGGGAACGGAGTCAATGGAGGATGGAATCGCGCTGGATCGCCGAATGTAGGTGCGCGCAATGGATGGCAGGGTGCGCGCGGACCGGTGCAGAGCTATCGTGGAAACAACAATACGCCTGCGTTTCGCGGCGGGAGCGTACCGAACGCGCCTTCCCTTAACAGGCCATTCGCGCCAGTGAACTCCCCACCGCGGCAGAGTTTCGCGCCTCGGCAGAACTTCGCACCGCGCCAGAACTTCGCACCTCGGCAGAACTTCGCGCCGCGGCAGAACTTCGCCCCACGGCAGAGCTTCGCGCCGCCGCAAAATTTCGCACCCCGGCAGAGTTTCGCACCGCGGCCTAGCTTCTCCGCGCCGCAGCGAAGCTTCTCTGCGCCGCGCCAATCTTTCGCTGCGCCACGTTCGTTCTCGGCTCCGCATTCCTCTGGCGGTGGCGGCTTCGCCGGCGGCCACCCAGGTGGAGGCGGGGGTGGCCGGCGGCATTAGGGCACTGGGCGCGGTCCGGTATTGGCTCCCGGCAAACCTGAATCTGGGTTGAAGCTTCCGTCTGTCACGAAGCATCACTCTAAGAGGGGGGTGAATATGAAAATATTTGTGGCCGGAGCCACGGGAGCGATTGGCAGGCGCCTGGTTCCGATGTTGGTAAGCGCCGGCCACACGGTAACGGGGGCCACGCGGAGCCCGGAAAAAACGGCGGCGATGCGCGAGACCGGGGCAACACCCATAATCTTGGATGCACTGAACGAGAAACAAGTTCTCGAAGCCGTTCAACAGGCTGGACCTGAGGTCGTCATTCACGAACTTACGGCCATACCGGCCAGGCTCAACATGCGGCGCTTCAACGAAGACTTCGCATTGACAAACCGGTTACGCATCGAGGGGACCGATCATCTTCTGGCCGCGGCGCGCGCAGTGGGATGTAGGCGATTCATCGCGCAGAGTTACGCCGGATGGCCGTACGAGAGCACGGGAGGTTGGGTGAAGACCGAGGAGAGCCCCCTGAGATCTGTGCCCGAGCCGGCGTTCCGCCAGACGCTCGAGGCAATCCTGCATATGGAATCGGCAGTGCTGAAGGAACCCGCGATGGAGGGGTTTGTGCTGAGGTATGGGTCGTTCTATGGGCCAGGCACATCCATCGGCCAAGGTGGATCGGTGCTGGAGGACGTGCGCCGGAGGCGCGTGCCCATCGTGGGCCGTGGGGAAGGGTATTGGTCCTTTATCCACATAGACGATGCAGCAAGCGCGACGCTCGCCGCTGTCGAAGCTCAAACACCCGGGCTATACAATATTGCCGACGATGAACCCGCACCGGTT
>DASQGY010000080.1:0-9032 GCA_035632375.1 Bryobacteraceae bacterium
GAAGGTGATTGCTTTTGCGTGTTCATGGCGCAACCCGCCAGGACTGTAGCAAGAACCGTCGCGATCATTTTCGACATCGCAAACTCCAAAACGCCAAGAGCACATATTGCCTCACCCATCAGGTGCCTTGGATTAGCCTGCGGTCTCATCAGCAGATGATCAGGCGGGCTGTCGCAACAACGCGTGGAGCCTCCTAGTTTCGGCGATCTGCAAGGAGACCGGATGAACGCCCGTTTCTTTCGAACGAGAGACCAATCACTTGTCGCGCCAGGAACGTTGCGATCACTCCAGAAGTGAACACTCGCAGATTTTTATAAATGTTGGACCTAAGGCCAATACCACGTTCGCAAGCTCCGATGGATACTGATGGATACTGAATGCAAATCCAAATTCGGCGTCCCGCTTCCTGAAAACAAGTTAGCCAATGTAACGTTTTGAGAGCACCGCAGATCGCAAATGCTCGTCTAATTCGGCAGGCAGTGTGGTGAGGGCTGAAATTCTTTTGTGACTCATCTTGGGAAGGCGCGCTTTCTACGAGCGCGCCTGATGGGGAGGTCGTTCGTGATGCAGCGAATAAAGACCGGAATTCTGGGGCTTGCCTTCTCCTCCATGATTGCCAATGCCTGGGCCGAAGAACTCTGCGCCCGTGCTGCTGATTTGCTCTCACTGCAGGTTGCCGCGGTGCAGCAGGGGCTGATGATCGCTGCACTCGCCTGCCATGATTCCGAGCTCTACAACACGTTCGTCGTGACCTATAGGCAAGATCTACAGGCCTCCGATGCAGCGCTGCAGGCGTTCTTCATGCGCCTGAACCAGACCACGGGCGCGGCTGACTACAACACATACAAGACGAAGCTTGCTAATGCCTATTCACTCCGCAGCGCAGATAACAACGGAGCTTATTGCGGACGCGCGCGCGCTGCGTTTCACGCCGCGCTGAGCGAGGGCAAGAAAGCACTCGTCGAATTCGCGATGGCGCAACCGGTTTCCTTTGCTGCCAACTATGCTTCCTGCGGCGAGCGCGTCACGGGCGGGGCTATGGTGGCGCAGATGCCCACGCCACAGGCGGCGACGGCTGTGACATCTTCAATTGCGGCATCGTCCCCAATTCTATCGGCGAACCCTGAAGCGAGATCTTCGAACAGCATGACGGGCGCCGCGCCCGCCGGCCGCAGAGACAACACCGCGCCGGCGCGCGCCGACAACCGCAATACGCCGGCACAATCGCGCGTTCGCCGTTACGATGGGCGCGATCCTTATGCGCGTGATCCTTATGCGCGCGGTTACAGCGATCCTGCCTACAGCAACCGCTACGGCGGGCGTGACGCTTATTATCGCTATCTTTACGACCGTTACTGGTACGGCTTCGCGCCGAAATAATGCAATCTGAGGAGGCGTTAGATGCGTTGGGTAGGAGAAGCTGCATTGGCAGGTCTCGTTATCGCCGGCATAACCACGGAGGTTTTCTCCGCACCGTCCCAGGACAATGCCGCAGCAAAAGGGCAAGCGTCCGCTGCGGCGCCCTCGATCGACGGCATTATCGGTAAGAAGCTGATCGCGATCGATGGTTCGTTGATCGTGCTCACCGCATCCGAAGGCGGGCTCGCGCGCGAGGTCGTGACGCCGAACGGAGCGGTGCAGAAGACCGCATTCCGCTTCATCAATGACCGGCTCGGTACGGTGATGGACTCGCGTGACACCAGCACCGTGACTGGCGTGTTCCGCATCGGTGACTCGGACATCAACATTGAATATGCCGACGGCTTGTCTGAGACAGTCCTTGCCAATTCCGCGGGGGGCATCTCGATTGAGACCAAATCGCCCACGAACGCGGCCTATTGCACCGCCTGGTATCCCGAGGGTCATATCTTCAGCCTGGAGGACCGCAAAGCCGCGCTTGCGCAATTTGCAAGCCGCTTGGGTCTGCCGGACGGAGGCGAGAGGAAGATCGATCTGACCACACATCAAGGTTGTGGAAGCACCGCGTCCGCTCCGACGGAACTGGCTGCAAAACCCGATGCCAAGACCGATGGCAAAGCAGAACTCGCGAAAGCAGACACCAAAGCCCAGGCCATTGACGCTCCCGCCCCGCGCGCGGGCGTCGTCGGTGCCACGGCAATCGCAGATGCGGGGGCAACTGCTTCGAAACGCGCGCAAGCCGTAAAGACTGCCAATACGGCCGCCCCCAAGACCACAACGGATGTAGCAGCCGAGACCCACGCGATTGAAGTTCGCAATTCGAAGGTCCACCTCATCGACACCAATTCCGCCACCGAGCCGACACAAGTGGAGAAGCCCGAGGCACCGGCCCCGCAAAAGCTCGCATCGCTCGAGCCCAACCAGGGTATGGTTCCGCCCAATCAGCGCGGTGCCTCGAACTGCCTTTGGGTAGAGAGCGACGGCAGCCATTGGGGCTTCCGCAATAAATGCGAATACACGGTGCAGTTCGCCTATTGTCTGATGAGTGGAGGCCAGCTCGCCTCCTGTCAGGATGGCGCGCTCACCGGCAGCGTCTCCGCAAACGGGTTCGGGGCGCTTATCATCGATCAGTCTTTGAAGGAGACCGACGTCTCCCATGAGTTTCGTTGGGTAGCCTGCCAAGGAGGCGCGGGGGAGGTCATCCCGCGTCTGGAGCAAGTCAACCCTCCGTCCGGACGCTGCGTGCGGTAGGACCTCGAGGTCCCCGCCGGCTCGCACGCTCGGCCTCGTTTAGCTCCCGCGTGTGGTGACGACGGGCGGCCGTTCGGCTATGTGCGAACGGAGCAGCGTTGACGCCCGTTCGCTGTTCATCTGCTATTTTGCGACGACGGATCGGATTTCACTGTCCGGCAAGTGCGCCCGCTACGGTATCGGACGGTCGCCAAAGAACCAAAAGACGTAGAGCGGTTCGGAATGCTCTACCATAGCTTCCGAAGGCGCATCCGCACCCGACACGTTTAGTGGCGGGATCTCCACTTCACCGGCGATCGGTACGACATGTTGCCGCGTGGCGGCCTGTTCGACCGGACGGCTAGAAGCACAAGCCCAAAGAGCAAATGGCACTGCAAGCACGAAGCAGCGGCGCATCGTGACCTCCTATTGTCGTGCTCACTTCCTGAACCGAGAATGGTCAGGTCTCATCATTGACCGAGCAGAAACCGCAGCGAGACGCCAACCTCATGAGCATGAAGAGCCCCATCGGCACCGGAGTATGTGCCCACGACCTTTCCGCCGGAAGTGACGCTCCCTGCTGCCGTCTGGAGGTGGCCGCCATCAAAATATCGGTAGAACAAGTCCATCTTTACGTTCTCTAATATTGGGAATCCCACACCCGCTGTTACTTGCCACGCGAAATTGTCGTTTGTTCCTCCAGGTGCAACGTTCCCATTGCTGGAGAAGTTCGACATTTTCACGTCCGACCATCCGACTCCCAGGCCGGCGAAAGCAGTCATGCCGGGGTCGATTGGGAAATCCACATAGGCAGTTGTCATTACCGCATTGGATGAAAGATTGGCTTTGAATTGATGTGGCGGTAACGCCTCATCGGTCTGGTCCAAGTGATAATCCCCGCGGTAGGAGTACACGACGTCAACTCTGAAATTCGGTAGAAACTCTAAACCTCCTCCGAAACCTCCGAACCATCCGCTGCCGGTGTCACTCAGAGTACCTGCGTTTCCGTTCGGGCCGGTTATCGAGTGATCGACGGGAAAATTCCTATCGTGAATGTTGGCATTGACGCTTCCGGACCAGCCGAGGTCGCCGCGGATATACCCGCCGGACTGAGCGGAGGCCGGAACAATTGCAGCGGTAGAGATGAATGTGCAGACCGCACCCATCAGAACGTTGCGAGTTGACATGAAGATCCCTCTGTTCGTTCGGCAAGAGCTTCTGCCTAAGCGGAGGGGAACGCATACGGGCCAATATGGGCAATTGGACCAAAGTCCAACGATGCCAAGTGCGGTCACTTCGCCAATGTAACGGAGATCACGACGACGAGTCCGGGTTGATGCCGGCGTGTTTTGACATTGACCTTGCGGAGGGAGCCGCATTTTAGACGTTCGTTGCTGAATTGAATGCTCGTCGCAGTCAACGCGGCCGCACCGCAGGACCGTTCGAGCAGATGCGGCTGTGTCGGCGAAGCATGTAACGCGCACCTATCTATTTCAAACGAGTCTCACAAGTTGCGCGATCACTCGTAGGCTCAAAGGTCAATACATTTGTCATCGGCAACAAGGTTAGCGTTGACCGTGAAGTGACATGGCGGCATCAGCGGTTCCACCAAGCTGCTCTTGGCCCGGCACCGGCGCCCAATTGAAACTGGGTTCTATACGAAGTTGAAACGAAATAGCGCTGGGAACAGCCGAGGACAAATCATGGGTCTGCCACGTGCGAGAGGGAGTGACATGACTAAGATGCACAGGTCAGCAGCGTTCGTGGGAGCTGGCGCGAGCGCCCTCGCTCGCACATTGTCGGAGCCGCCGCTCCAGTCGACGCTGGATGCGCTGAGCACACCAGTGGCGCTGCTCGACCAATCCGGTCGGATCATCGGTACGAACACCGCCTGGCGGGACGTCGCGGGACTGCCTGGGCCCAATACCGGAGTCGCGGACATCGGCGCCAACTATCTTCAGATCTGTGAAGGTGCTGACGGGAACGGGTCTGGTGCCGTCGGCATGCGCAATGGCTTGAGCAGAATGCTCGCCGGAAGGCAAAGATCTTTCGAGGGCACGTTTCGTCTCCTCCAGGATGGCTCCCCACGCGTCTTCCAGATTCGAGGAAAGCGATTGGACCATTATATTCCCGTGCGATTTCTCGTGTCTCACGAGGAGATCACGGAGCTCACCCAGGCACGCGATTCCGCCGGAGAGGTCGGAGAGCGTATCTTGGAGGTGCGGGCGGAGGAGCGTCAGCGGCTGGCGACCGAGCTGCACGACTCAATCGGCCAGAGTCTGGTCTCGCTAGGCCTCTGGCTGTCGCGGCTGCGGATGGTCACGCCGCAGACGGACGGAGTGGCGACAATCATCAGGGACATGTCGGCTGCACTGGCGGAGGCGCAATCGCAGATTCGAACCCTATCCTATCTGTTGCGTCCGCCCTGGCCCGAGCAGGAGTGTGGCCTCGAAAATGCCGTACGCCAGTTCGTGCAGGGCTTTGGGCAACGCGCCGGGCTGGCCGCTGAGGTGCGCTTGCATGGACCGCCCTGCCGCGTGGATCGGTCCCGTGAGCTGACGCTGTTCCGCATTCTTCAGGAAGCTCTTGTGAACGTCCACCGGCACGCTCGCGCCAATGGCGTCTTGGTGGAACTCGCCAATTGCGGGAAGGAGGTGACGCTTCAGGTGACGGACGACGGGCATGGGTTCGCGGCTCAGGAAGGCGCCATGATTGCGCCCGGCGTCGGGATACTTGGAATGCGTACGCGCATCACGCACTTCGGCGGCGAGCTGAGCATCAAAAGCAGAAGCGATGGAACCACCCTGAGTGTGAGACTGCCCACAGCCAAGCCTTCGTGAGGCGCGAGGCAAGTGTTTCGCCTGCGACTCACATGCGGTAGCGCGCGTTTCGCATCATTGTGTTCATCGTCGCAGCGCCAAGCAATTTTGATAAGAAAATTCGCGATTTTTTCCTGCGGCAATAGCCGTTCAGACGCTTCGAACGTGGAGATAAGCGGTGGAAGCCTTGGCTCGATTAAGGGTTGTTTGCGGCCCCAACTCCGGCTTCCACCCGATTTCTGAAGATGTCTCCATCTGTGCAGATTTTGTGATCGAAAGATCAAACGGGAATAGATTGATGTTCGAAACCTTGGCGCGCGCTACGCCGGCTGTTCGCAAAGTCAGCGAAGAAGAAGCCTATGAGATCGGAATAGAAGCATATCATTACCTTTATCCTCTGGTCCTGATGCACGTCACGCGACGCGTCAGCACGAGCTATCCATTAGGTGCCACGCTAGGCCTTGGGCCCGACGGTATCTTCCATCACATGCGAAAATACGCGGCGGCAGGCTTCAAGGATGTGGCTCGGCCGAACTTCGACACTCTAGGCTCGCTGGCTTGGATCGACCTCCAGCAAGATCCCTATGTGGTCTCGGTCCCTGACACACAGGGCCGCTATTACGTGCTTACGATGTACGACATGTGGACTGACGTGTTCGCCACCATCGGCACGCGTACGTTGGGCACTGGGGCTGGACACTTCGCAATCGTGCCGCGGTGCTGGCAGGGAGCCATACCGCCCGGGGTGGAGCGCATCGAGGCTCCGACCACTCACGCCTGGATTGTTGCTCAGACACAGACCGATGGGTCCAAGGATTATGGGGCTGTTCACAAAATCCAGGACGGCTACACGATCACACCTCTTTCGCAGTGGGGCCGTTCAGCACAGCCGCGGCACCAGAAGATCAATCCGGCGGCCGATGTTGACACAGCGCCGAAGGATCAGGTTGACGCCATGTCGACCGGTATTTTCTTCAATTATGCGGCCAATCTCATGGCGATCGACAGGCCGCACCTGACCGACGGGCCGGTGCTTGCCCGGATGCGCAGGATCGGCCTGGAGCCGGGCAAACCCTTCCGTATCAGCAAGGCGCCTGCGGCCGTACAGGCCGGATTGGCGATCGTACCTGAGGAAGGCCGCAGGCAAATGATCGAGAGGCTCCCCACAATGGGTCGAGTCGCCAATGGTTGGCAGATGAACACCGACAATTTCGGAGCTTACGGTAACGACTACCGAAAGCGCGCCATGGTCGCCATGTTCGGTCTGGGCTCGCTTCCATCGGAAGATGCAATCCACCCAGTCAACGTCGCCACAGCGGAAGGCACGCCCACTGCGGGCGAACATCGGTATGCGATGCACTTCAGAAAAGGGGAGCTGCCGCCGGTCCGCGCCTTCTGGTCCATAACGATGCACGACCGTGAAGGATTCCCCGTGCGTCATCCCTTCAGCCGTCCCTCAATCGGCGATCGCGACGCACTCAAATACGGATCGGACGGCTCGCTCGACATCTATATCCAGAACGAGCGGCCGTCCGAGGACAAAGTATCAAACTGGTTGCCGTCGGGCGACGGAACGGGAGGCATAACCATGAGCCTCTATTCGCCCCGTATCGAGGCGCTCGATGGCCGCTGGGCGCCACCTTTCATCCAACGCGTGAATGGTTGACCGATGGACACGAGCGTGAACTCACACATCCACCTCGAGGCAATATTGCTCCCGCGGGCATCGCCTTCTCCAACGCAAACCGCCGGCAGTGCAGGGGCAAGCGACAACCCCGCCAAGCAACTCCCCAGGACCTCTGACCGGCCCCTAAGTCGCCTGGAATCAATCCTTCGTGGTTTTTACCGATATCTCATTGCGAGCCGACAGCTCAAGATTTGCATCGGATTTGGGCGCCCACTTTCACCGTCGAGGATGATGCAATGAAAATTCTAGGCCCCGCCATCGCGCTGACATTCGCAATTGGCTTGTCTTGTGCCCCCGCTCTATCCACGTTCGCGGCCCCTCGTTCCGGAGCGGCGATCGGGACGCGCGAAGTCACAAAAGCCCTGAAAGAGGCCCACGACACCGTCGAAACGGAAGCCGTGCAGGCCCTCACCCGAATGAGCACCTATCTGGGCACGCTGACGTCCTTCGAAATCAAGACCGACACCACGCTGGATCTTGTGACGACGGACGGTCAACGCGTGCAAGTGGGCGGTAACGTCCAATACAAGGTCCACCGTCCGGACGGATTCCAAATCGACGTGGTGAGCGACGTGATGAGCCGGCGATACTTTTTCGACGGCAAGCAATTCACCGTCTATGCGCCCAAACTCGATTACTACGCCACCGCGGCGGCCCCGCCTACGATCAAGGAAGCCCTTGATGTCATCTACAACAAGTTCGGTATCGCGTTGCCTCTCGAGGATCTTTTCCGCTGGAGTGATCCCGACAGCCCCCGAGCCCAAAAACTGAAATCCGGCTTCCTGGTCGGGCCTGCCACCGTCGATGGCGTCGCCACTGATCATTACGCCTTCCGCGAGGGCGACCACGACTGGGAAATTTGGATTCAGCAGGGCGAGAAGCCGATCCCCCGCAAGCTGGCCATCATTGATCGAAGCGATTCGGCTCGTCCGACTTATGTCGCTCGCCTCGCCTGGAACATGAGCCCCACCTTGGTCGCGAACGACTTCACCTTCAAGCCCGGCAAAGACGCCAAGCAGATTCATCTGGCCACTTCGGATAAGTAGGAGAACAAAATGCAAAGTCTTGCTGTTTCGCGCCTCGCTTTGGCTGCGGCCATCTTGGCGATTGCATCCGTAGGCTTCGACGATTTGAGTTTCGGACGCGGTGGCGGCGGCGCCCGCGGCGGCGGTGGCGCCCGCGGCGGCGGTGGCGGGTTCAGTCGTGGCGGCGGCGGCGGGTTCAGTCGTGGCGGCGGCGGCGTTCGCTCAGGAGCCTCTACGAGCATCAGCCGGCCATCCAGCGGCTTCAATCGTGGAAGTGGGAGTCGTGCTGCCGGCGGCGGTGGCCTGGCTTCGGCCGGAGGCGGCAGAGCCTCGCAACTTCCAGCTGGCGGCAATCGGGGAAATTTCGGCGGCGGAGACCGGGCGAATATCGGCAGCGGAAACCGGACCAATATCGGTAACGGAGACCGGACGAATATCGCCGGCGGAGACCGGACGAATATCGGCGGTGGAAACGGAAACCGGATCAACACCGGCGACATCAATGTCGCGGGTGGGGGCTACGGCGGCTATGGCGGTTGGGGAGGAGGTTGGGTCGATCATCCGATCGCAGCCGGTGTGGCGGTGGGAGCTATAGCAGGCGCAACCGCGGCGGCGATCGGCTACGGCTCGGCTTACTATAGCCTCCCGGTGGGCTGCTCGCCCTATGCCTGGAGCGGGTATAGCTACTACTCGTGTGGCGGCGCCTTTTACGAGCCTCGCTACGAGGGAAGCACAGTTGTCTACGTCTCGGTACCCGACCCGCAGACGGCGACCACTGCTGCCGTTCCAAATCCGTGAGGCGACAGCTTCCTGGAAACGAGCGGTCACCCCCGCGAGGTCGTGATGGTTCCA
>DASQGY010000081.1:0-22334 GCA_035632375.1 Bryobacteraceae bacterium
GCGGGGCGGGGGGCCCCCCCGCGGACCAGGGGGTCCGCCCTACGTTCATTCGTCGCGCAGCGCGATCATCGGGTCCACCCGTGACGCCCGGGCCGCCGGCAGGTAACAGGCTGCCATCGAGACCACCGCCAGCAGCAGCGCGACGCCGCCGTAAATCGTAGGATCGCCCGCCTGCACGCCGACCAGCAATTTCGTCATCGATCGCGTCACCGCAAATGCAACACCCAGTCCGATCGCGATGCCGAGCGCCGCGAGCGCCAAGCCTTGCCGAACCACCATCCCCGTCACGTCGCCCGGACTCGCGCCGAGTGCCATTCGCAGCCCGATCTCCCGCGTCCGCTGCGTCACCATATAAGAGAGGACGCCGTAAATTCCAAGCGACGCCAGCACCAATGCCAGCGCCGCGAACGAACCAAGCAGCGTCGTCTGCTGCTTGTGATCCGCGACTTCCAGATCCACGATGTCCTCCATGGTCCCCGTATCGGAAATCGGTTGATCGGGATCGACGGCCCACACCGCCTCCCGCGCTGCCTTGGCGATCGCGAGCGGATCCATCGCCGTACGCGCCGCCAGTTGCGACGGAATGTTCCAACCGTTCGGCACCTGCACCACTGGAAGATAAACGGCCGGTTTCATGTCCAGCTCCAGCCCACGTTCGCGGACATCACGCACCACGCCGATGATGGTTTGCCACGGCGAGTTGCCACCCTCGGTCTGGATGCGCTTGCCGAGAGCGCTCTCACGCGGCCAAAACTGTTTCTTGAAAGTTTCGTTGATGATCACCACGGCCAGGGAATCGGCGCGGTCTTCGCTTCCGAAGAATCGCCCTTCCAGCAGACGGATATGCATGGTCTGCAGGAAGTCGTTAGTCACTTCGCGATATAGCGCGTCCTGCCCGCTGCCGGGCGGAAACTGGATGCCTTCCACCTGAAATCCGTTGGTGTTGCCCGCCGTGGTGAAAGGCAGGTTGGAAGTGAACCCTGCGCTTTCCACGCCCGGCAGCGCACGCACGCGACTCAAGACCGCGTCAAAATAAGCCACTCGCTTCGCAGGGTCTCTGTACTTCGTGCTGGGCAGACGCGTAGTGAGCGTCAGGATGTTCTCCGGACGGAATCCGGCATCGATGGAGTGAAGGTTCTTGAGTGTTTGGAGCAGCAAGCCAGCGGATACAAGCAGAATCAAAGCGAGAGCTACCTCCGCCACTACCAGTGCATCGCGAAAGCGCCGGCTCGCGCCGCCGACACCAGCTCTGCCGCCCTCTTTCAGCCTCTCGACAATTCCTGCGCCGGCTAGTTGCAGTGCAGGTGCCAGACCGAAGACTAAGCCGGTGAGCAACGACACCGCCAGATTGAACAACAGCAGCCTACCGTCGATGCCGACATTCGATGCCGCCAATCCAACGGGAATCAACGAAACCAGCAAACGCGCGCTGATACTCGCCAGCAGCAGTCCGAGCGCACCGCCGGCGATCGAAAGCAAAAGGCTCTCGGTCACCATCTGGCCGATCAATCGGCTGCGCGCCGCACCCAGCGCCGAACGGATGGCCATCTCGCGTTCGCGCACTGCGGCCTTGGCCAGCAGCAGATTCGCCACATTGGCGCACGCGATCAGCAGCACGCAGCCCGCGGCCGCCAGCAAGACCCACAAAGCCGTGCCGGTCTTACCGACAAATTGTTCCCTCACCGCAACCACTACCGCGCCGATATGCGAATTCGCATTAGGATACTGCTGCTCCAGCCGCCGCGCGATGATCGACATATCCGACTGCGCACGCGCCACCGTGACTCCAGGCTTCAACCGCGCCATCACGCGCAGGAAGTGACTTCCTCGGTTATGCCACTGCTGCGGCGAAAAGTGCACCGGAACCACGTACTGCAGTTGGCGCGAATTCGGGATGGTGAAACCCGCCGGCAGCACGCCGATCACGGTTTTCTTGATTCCGTCCATCAGAATGTTCCGGCCGATGATGCCCGGGTCGTGTCCATAGCGCGACTGCCACAGTCCGTAGGACATGAGCACCACGTTCTCGCCGGACTGGTCCTCCGCATCCGTGAACGGGCGGCCGAGTAGCGGCTTCACGCCCAGGACATCGAACAAGTTAGCAGCGGCAGCCACCCCCTCAACCGATTCCGGTGAACCATCCCCAGTCAGACTGAAGCGCGAGCCGCGAATAGCGGCCATATCGGTGAAGACCTGGTTTTGCTGTTTCCAATCGACGAAGTTGCCCACCGCCGGAGTATTGCGTGGGAAGCTGATATAGGACGCATCTTCCCACACCATCACCAGCCGGTCCGCGTCTGCATAGGGTAGCGGACGTATGAGGACCCGATCCACCAAGCTGAAGATCGCCGTATTGGCGCCGATCCCGAGGCCCAGCGCGAGAATGGCTATGCAGGCGAATCCAGGGCTCTTGAGCATCAGCCGGACGCCATAACGCAGGTCGGAGAAGATGGTAGGCATCAACTACAATACTCCCAGACCATACTATGGTTACCCGCAAAAACCGCTTTCTTACGATCACGGCTCGGTTAGCGAATCAAACCTGTTACCGAGCCGTGACCGTAAGGGAGCGGATTTTGAAGCGCGTACATACACAATGAGCCGGAAAAACCGCCGCGTCGCGCGTTGTTCTAACAGAGGACGGCGGCATGACGAGGAGACACGATAGATGCCACGGCTGGTGATGGCCACCCATGGCGGCTCCGAGCTGGAGCTTTCGATCGCTCCCGTTACAGACCGGCACAACTTGGCCGAGGCATTTACTGAACTTCGCGAACCGGTTTGCCGCTATCTATTGGCGCTGGGATTGCGTCCGGCGGAGGCGGAGGAAGTGGTGCAGGAAACGTTCCTGCGGCTGTGCCAGCATCTGGATTCGCAAGGGCCTCAGGACAATCTGCGGGGCTGGATTTTTCGCGTGGCCCACAATTTGGCGCGCGATGAACATCGGCGGCGAAAGCGGCAGCCTTCGGAGCCACTGGATGAGTCGGCAAGTAGCGCCGATCCGCAGGCGACGCCCGAGCAATCTTTCATTGCGGGTGAACGGACACGACGACTGGGCGAGGCGCTGGCCCGGTTGCCGGCACATCAGCAGGAATGCCTGCATCTGCGGGCAGAGGGATTGCGCTATCGCGAGATTGCAGAGGTGCTGGGCGCCGGAATCTCGACCGTTGCCGAGTGGGTGCAGGACGCCCTGAAGACGCTGGGAAAGGAGATGCGATGAGACATCCAACGGAAGCGCAGTTGGTGCTGGCTCTCGATCGCGAGTTGGACCAGCACGAGGCGGCGGAGATCGCCGCGCATCTCGAAGCATGTGGGGCGTGCCGCGGCCAGTGGGAACAATTGAAAACGTTGTCGGAAGAAATTGTCGAGTATCATCACGGGCTCCGCGGCAATCGTTCGGTGAAGAGTGTGGCGCGGGTGTTGTTGCCGGCGCTGGCCATTGCGGCGCTGCTGCTGGTCGCGCTGTTTGTTCGGCGTCCGAACGGGACCAGCCCCGTGCCGCGCCAGGTAGCGGCTCGCCCAACCGTCGAGTCGCAGATCGTTCCAGCGGTATCGAGGCCGGCGGTCCAGCAAGTAGGCAGGCGGGCGCGGCGTCGGCCTGCTGCGGTCGAAGCCGAACCGGCGACGTTTATCGAGCTGCCGTTTTCAGACAGCGCCCTGCCGCTTACGGACGCGACTATCGTTCGCGTGGCGATGCCGGTCGAGGATCTTCGGCTGGCCGGGCTCACTGTAGATGGCCGCCAACCCGGATCGATGCTCCAAGCCGACCTGCTGGTGGGCATCGATGGTTTGCCGCGCGGCATTCGTTTTGTTCAGCAATAAATCTAGAGGGAGAATCAAAGGAGCACTATGCAAACACAGACAGCAGTAACTCGTTCATTGACGCTGGCCATCGTCGCGGGGGCGGCGCTTTGCGCTCAATCGATACAACTGGAGTTCAATCGAGCCGTTGAGAATCTGGAGCGGCAAACCATCACCGGCAAGCCCTACTCGGCCACGGCCATGACCACCTCCACTCAAACCCTCGGCGACGGGACGCGGATCAATCGAACAGTCGAAGCCTTGTTGGCTCGCGACTCTGAAGGTAGAACGCGGCGCGAGCAAGGCGTCAATACCGTTGGGCCGTGGTCCTCTAACGCAAAGGAACACATAGTGAGCATCAACGATCCCGTGGCACACGTGCGCTACATTTTGCAGCCGGATGGACAGACCGCCGTCAGAATCCCGGTAAATCTCGCCGTCAAGATCCCAATGAATGCGTCGAGCGCGGCGGGGGCAAGAATGGACGAATTAAAGCGCGTTGCCGAACTGGAGAAGAAGCGGGCCGCCGAGGCCAAGGCAAGTGGGCAGCCGCAGGGGGAAGTCAGGATCGGTCCGCAGACGGAAATGGAACGAAAGGCTCGTGCAGAGAAAGCGGCGGTTGAGGCTAGAAGCGTCGGAATCGCTTTCATGCCCGAAGGGGAGCACAAGGCACAAGTGGAGGATCTCGGAGTCCGAGTGATCGAAGGTGTCAACGCCAAAGGCCGCCGTGAGACCAGGACCATTGCAGTCGGCGAAATCGGCAACGATCGCCCCATTCAAATTGTCTCGGAGACATGGTACTCCGATGATCTCCAAACCGTCGTCTATAGCAAGCACAGCGACCCGCGCGTTGGCGATTCCGAATATCGGCTGACCAATATTTCCCGCGCGGAGCCAGCGCGTTCCATGTTCGAAGTGCCCGCGGGATACACTCTCAAGGAAGAAGGGCGTGAACCTCGGCGCGAATAATGCGCAAGCTGATTTTCAACCTGCACCTGTGGGTGGCATTTGATCCTGAGCATCCTGGTGGCGATCTTCGGGGCCACGGGGACCATCATTGCTTTCGAACCGGAGATCGACCACCTGCTGCACTGGAAGCTGTCGTATGTGACGCCGCAAGCGCATCCGCTCTCGCTCGCTGAGATCGCCACCGCTATTTCGAAGGCGTATCCCGGCGAACGAATCGGCGGCTACCAGATGTCCACCTCGCCCGATTTGTCGTATCAAGTGGGGCTGCGCCGCGGGGTGATATACGTGAATCCTTACACCGGCGAAATTCTGGGAGTGCGCGAAGGCGGCCAGGATTTCCTGGGTTGGGTGCATCAGCTCCATCTGCGGTTGACCTTGCGGAACCAGTCCGACGTCGGCAAGTCGATCATGAGCTGGGCCGGCCTGGCGATGCTTTTCCTGCTCCTCTCCGGCCTGTATTTGTGGTGGCCGCTGAAGCGGATCACTATCCAGCGAGGCGGTCCGCCGCGGCGGTTCTGGTTCGATCTGCACAACGCCGCCGGAGTGCTGTCGCTGGTTTTTCTGTTCGTGTTAGCCCTCACCGGAGTGCTGATCGGATTCGAAAGGACCGCGGTCCAGTGGTTCTACAAGATCACGCATTCCGAGCCGTCGAAGCAGCCGGCGATCCCGCCTCCACCGCCCGGCGCAAAGCCGATCTCGCCGGATCAAGCCGTGGAGATCGCGCGCAACGCGTTGCCCGGCGCGACGCCGTTTCAAGTGAGCGTGCCTGGACCCAAAGGATACTATTTCGTCCGGTCGCGATTTCCGGAAGACCTGACGCCCGGTGGCCGCAGCCGCGTTGCCGTGGACCAATACACCGGTCAAGTGCTGGCGTCGGAAAGTTCGCGCACCGGACCCGGCGGCACTCGCCTGGTGAACCTGAATCGCGCGATCCACACTGGCGACATCTTCGGCCTGCCGAGTAAAGCGCTGATGTCGCTGGCGAGCCTGATGCTGGTGGTGCAGGTGTTGAGCGGCGTCACTATGTGGTGGAAGCGAATCCGCAAGAAGCGCGCCTAAACACCTTTGATGAACGTGCTCATATTATCGCCGCGATTCCGGCGGCACCATGTTGTTCGCGCGATAGTACACCACAAGCTGGCCGAAGTGTTCGGTGCTGTGCTCGATGGCGGTGATCCAGATGTAGGAATTGTGCACCACATGCCTCCCGGTCTCCCACCCGAATTGCATCGTCTTGTCCAACCCCGCGTCGCCCTGCTGTTGGATCACTGCCGCCCCATCCGCCACTGCCCGCTCCATCAGCTTCACTACATCGGCTTTGGTCTTGTAAACCTCTCGTGGCGGGTTATGCGCATCTTTGCCGAAGTCGGGCCCGATTTTCGATCCGGAGACTCTGCCCATCAGGTCGTAATCGACAGCGGCCACATGTAGAAGATTTTGCGCAAAGGTGCGCTCGTCTTTCTGCACCTTGAAATCGTATTTGTCCTCGGGAAAATCTTTCGCCATGGCAATCAGCTTGTTGCCGATGTGGTTCCACCACTCCAGCGTCTCCTCGGCCCGGGAACGCGCGGGGCGCGGAGTCTGACTGTAAAGACTCGTTCCGGTCACGGCAAGCAGAGCGGCTGCAACCAGAGCAAGTGAAGAGCGTCTCATCGTAGTTTTCTCCTTGGGTTGGAGCCACCGGTCTACTTTCCCCGGCTGGCCGGGGGTACAATCCCGTTCATCCGCAAATACTCCACCATCTGTCCGTAATGATCGAATGCGTGTTCAACGCCAAATACAACCAGGCGCAGGCGAGACGATTTGCTGTTCTCCGCGTTTTGCAGCATGTTCCCAGCCGTCAAAGTAGCCGCTGCCCGGTGACCTAGCGCAAAAGAATCCTTGAGAAACTGAATGATCTCGGCTTTGGTCTTCAAGCTCGCAGGACCGTCTCCGCCTTTGAAGTCCGCCGGGAACTTTTCGCCGGTCAGCGACGACCATATTGCATAGTTGGAAGCGGCGACGTGCTTCACCTGCAAGCCAAACGTACGAACGGCCTTGTAATCGCCGCCGGGAATGTTCAAGCTCTCAGGCGAGAAGTTGTATTTATTTTCCGGCATCGCTTCGGCCACTTCCAGCACTTGCTTTTCGATGCCGCTAATCTCACGATCCAAGCTGGACCCGATGGTGGACGCTGGAGCGCTCTTTGAGCTCTGTCCCAAGGCAGCTACTGTGAGGATTGGGGCTGCCAACAGCACGATGATTCGCATTTGTTTCATGTAGAGTGATTCTCCTTATCCAAAGGTCCGTCATGCTTCGCGCAGTGCAACCAGCGGATCCACCTTCGTCGCACGCCGCGCCGGAAGATAGCTGGCCAGCGCCGCTACAGCGAACAAAAGCAGGGGCACGGCCAGAAATACAAGCGGATCATGCGGGCGAACGCCGTAAAGGAGGCTGGCCATCATGGAGGCAGTGGCTGCCGAAAATATCACGCCCGCAACGATTCCGATGATGGAGAGGACGACACCCTTGGTTACGATCAGCTTAAGGATATCGGTTCGCTCGGCTCCCAATGCCATGCGCAGTCCGATTTCACGCGACCTCCGGCCAACTAAGTAAGCCAGCACGCCATAGATTCCGATCGACGCCAATAGCAGCGCCACTCCGGCAAATCCACCCACTAGCTGCGCGGAAAAGCGGCGCGAAGCCAGTGACTGGTCCAGCAATTCGTTCATGGAGGCGACGTCGTAGACTGGCAATGCCGGATCCACGCTATGGACCTGATGGCGAATCTGCGGCTCCAGAGCGCTGGTCCCGAGAGTGGTCCGCAGCGCAATGCAGAAGTCCCGGAAGACATAGCCCTCCGACGGATCGAATTCCTGATAGACCGGCACATAAACATGAGGAGCCCCATCGACGTCCAGCCCATCCTGTTTGAAGTCCTTCACAATGCCCACGATGGTCATCCATGCCCCTGCGCCCATCCGAATCCGCCGCCCCAGAGGATCGCCGCCGGGCCAATAGCGGCGCGCCGTGGACTCATCGATCATGGCGACACGAGGTTTGCCGTCTTCATCTGCTTCGGTGAAAAAGCGGCCGCGGGCGAGCGGAACCTGCATCACCTGGAAGTAATCGGGGCTCGCCAGGATCTCCTTCGCCCGTAAATCGTCTCCGGAATTGGCCCGGCGATCTTCGATACCCAGGGCGAAGTGAAAGCTAACAACTGAGGCAGGCAGATGCGAGACGAATCCGGCCCGCTGGACACCTGGGATCGCATTCAGCCGGCGACCCAGTTCCCGGTAGAAGGCGATTTGCTTGGCCATGGTGCGATACGGATCCTTCCGCGGATCGCTGGGAAACGGCAGATTGACGCTTGCGGTGACAACTTGTGTGGGATTAAAACCGGGATTCTCTTGCAGCAAATCTCGAAACGTTCGCAGTAACAGGCCGGCGCCGATCATCAGAACCACTGCGATGGCCAGTTCCGCGACGATCAGCGCGTCGCGCAATCGGCTGGTCTTCACGCCATAGCCGGAGCCCCGGCCGCCTTCTCGAGTTGCCGTCCCCAGATCGGCTCTGGTGGAGTGAATGGCCGGAGCAAGTCCAAAGAGCAGACCGGTAAGAAGCGAGATCAGCAAGGCAAACGCCAGCACTGCCCAATCCACGCTCACTTCACTCAAGCGGGGAATGCTCGACGGAATGAAGCGCGGCATGAATTTCAGCGTGGCAACTGCCAAAGCGATCCCAGCGGACCCGCCCAGGATAGACAGAAGAAGGGATTCGGTGAGCATTTGACGCACCATGCGGCCGCGGCTCGCCCCCAGCGCCGAACGCATCGCCATCTCCTGCTGCCGCCCCGATGTGCGCGCCAGGAGGAGATTGGCGATATTCAACGAGACAATGAAGACGATCAGAATCACTGCGCCCTGCAATACCAGCAGCATCGGACGAATCTTGCCCACCATGTCTTCCTGCAGGGGTTGAATCTCGATGGTCCATTTGCCCTCTGGCGGATAATCAGCGGGGAAATCGCGGCGTATCTCTGTAGCCATGGCGGTGAGGCGAGCCTGCGCTTGCTGCAGCGTCATACCTGGTTTCAGACGTCCTAATACGCCGGGGAAGGACCGCGCGCTGCGCGTTGGCTTGGGATCGGAATCGGCCATGAATCCGGAGGCAAGCCATACGTCAACGTCATGGGAAGACGTTCTCCCAGGGTTACGAAATCCGGGGGGAAGAACGCCGGCAATCGTGTAGAGATCGTTGTCCAGACGAATGGCCCGGCCGAGAACATTCGGATTGCCGCCGAAGTTGCGTCGCCAAAGGCTATCGCTGATGACGGCAGAGGGTGCGAACCCGGGCGTAAAGTCCTGGGGGCCGAACAACCTTCCAATTTGGGGCGTTGCGCCGAGCATGGAAAAGTAGTTGGGGCTGGAGGTGACCATCTCCAGACGCTGTGCCTCGGAGCCACCGGTCAAATCGATGCTGCCGCGCTCAGTGCCGGCGACATACTCGAATACCCCGGCGCGATTTCTGAGATCGTCCAATTCGGGCACGGAGTACAAAACACCACGCAACCCCGTCCCTGGGTTATTAAAATAAATCCTGACAAGCCGATCGGGTTCGGGAAACGGGAGGGAGCGCAGCAGCACGGCATTCACGAGGCTGAAAATCGCTGTGTTGGCGCCAACCCCCAAGGCCAGCGTGAGGATCGCGATCAACGTGAATAGGGGACTCTTGCGCAGCATGCGCAAGGCGTAACGAGTATCCTGCAGTAAGTTTTCCATGGGCCGCACGCCACGCGCGTCGCGGCATTCTTCCTTCACCTGATCCATTCCGCCGGTCAACAAGCGCGCGCGCCGCACCGCTTCGTGGTGAGTCAGCCCCAAACGAACGTGCTTTTCTACCTGCTGTTCAAAGTGAAAGCGGAGTTCATCATCGAGTTCGGATTCCACCCTGGTACGCCGCAGCAGGGAGCACAGACGGAAAGAAATGTCGCTGAGCATGCCGGGTCTCCTAGGTTTTTTGGGGCGGCCAATCCTGCCCGCGGCCGCCTTTCAGGGGGCGTTTTTGCGCCGATAGCCAAGTGATCGAAAAGCCTGATGCAGCCAGAATTGGCTGCCCCGCACAGCAGCATAGCCGCAACCAAATGGCTGGGTCGAGTAACGATCGGCTTGTGGCGCACGCTCTCAAGCGTGCCGTGTTTGCACTCGTGCGAACACCTTTTATGCGAACGCCCAGCTTGCGTTCACACGAGTGTGAACGCTGCACGCACGAGTGCGTGCGCCACATCAACCCTGCACACAAATCGTCGCAGGTTGCAAAGATTTTCAAGTTATTCTGCATGCCGCACATCATTAGGCCGTTCCCAGCACCTGGGCCATCGCGCCGGTCAGCCTTTCCCAGGTGTCCTTCTCGATTTCGAGTTGCCGGCGTCCGCTCTTGGTGAGCTCGTAAAACTTGGCGCGCCGGTTATTTTCGGAAGTTCCCCAGCGAGCCTTGATCCAGCCGCGCCGCTGCAGGCGATGGAGGGCGGGATACAGCGAGCCCTGCTGAATGCGCAACACGTCGCTTGAAATCTGCAGGACACGCTCCGATATGGCCCAGCCATGCTGAGGTTCGAGGACGAGCGTTTGCAGGATGACCAGGTCTAAAGTGCCTTGCGGAAGTTCGACACGTTGCGCAGTGGACATGCACTCCCCTTTCACTTCTACAAGAAGAATACACCATCTCTTGTCGAAGTGCAAGGGGAGTCGCGATTCTTAGTGCTGGACTGGAATCGTTGTTCCCGCCTGCGTCTGGAACCCACCGATGCCGATGCTCACCGGTATGTCGCCATCCGGCGTCGATGCGGGGACACGTACGTTGAACTGATACAACCCGCTGATCGATCCAGGCGAAAGGCCGGCGTACAGGACATCTTGCGGCCCCAGCGCGACGCCGCCGATCGTCACCGTAATCGAGTTAGTGAGGGCAGCCGCTCCCGTGGCGAGTTGGCCCGTAGGGACCGACGGATTGGTGTCGCCGAATCCAGTTCCATAGAGTGTCACCAGTTCACCCGGCTTGGCGGGCCGGCCTCCGGCAGCTACCGAAGGATTGGCGACAATGGTTGCCGTGCCGGCGATCTGCGCGGCAATGCTCTTCGAGGTTCCGAACACGAAAAATGCCGGCGCGAACGGCTGCAGGGAGTTCAGTGTACCGACATCGCTGCGCAGCTCATTAGGCTTTCCCGGATTGATGATCACCGTCAACATTACCGGCCCGGTCCCGATAAACATCGGCGCTTGTGCGTTGATCTGATCCGGTTGCACGTAGGCGATCGGTAGAAAGACCGGCTGTGGGATTCCTGGACCGGTCACTTGCACGGCCGCGCATCCCAGCGACGGTGGGAAACCTCCGTTCACGAAATCGCCGAGCGCGGCGGTGCGCGTTCGGCCGGAGACCTCAAAGCCCAGGCCGAATATGCTGATCATCGCGTTCGAAGAGAACGGCGCTTGGAACGACGCTCCGTTCACGGCCGTCTGCAACGTGGGCTTCTTGTTGAGAGCGCAACCGCCCACCGCGGCGATTGTCTTGACGATGGTAAATACGCGATCGTTCGCCGCGCTGCCATCGCCATCGGCCGCAACGGCGGTCACGTAGACGTGAAGATCGCCGACTTCCTGCGCGGGAGGCGTCCAGGTTACATCGAACTCGAATGCCCCGTTGATCATCACGGGAGCGTTCACATGCTCGGCGAATTCGCGCTGGCCGTTGCAAGGACCCGCCACTCCGAATTGCGATCCATCGTCACAACGGTCCTGAATTGGATCGCCGGAGGCAAAGGTCCCGGCCGTCTTGGTCTCATCGCTCACCTGCCGGATGGTGATCTGGAAGCCGGCGCGAGCCGCCGTCGGATGCTGTATCAGTATGGTAATAAGTTGCGGCTTGTTGGGAGTGTAGTCGCTTACGTTCACGGTAAGCGATCCGCGCGTATCGCCATTGGATGCGTGGCAAGTGACGCAGGTCTGGCCGCCATGATCGGTGGGCGCGCCGGCAAATCCGATGCTAGGTGTGGCTCGCTCGGCAACGAGAACGAGTGGAAACAGTACCAGCAGGAGCGGGAACAGTGTGCGGTTCATCCTGCCCGTGAGATCGTCGGCAGGCAAAAAAGTTACACGAAGGTGTCAACTTACTGCGTCCGGTTACTTACGCTAGCCCCGGAGTAACCACTTACTACTGGCTTACAGTGATGAACAGATTCTGATTCAGCGAAACGCCGCCGACATCCACGTTGAGCGGCAGATCGCCGGGAGTAACGGTTGGCACCACGACGTTGAACTGGTACAGTCCGACAGATGCGGGAGTCAGGCCCGCATACACCAGCTTTGCTGGGACCTGGCCGAAGCGGAAGGTCGGTTGCGTCAGCAGCGTGTTCGCGTCCGGGGTAATGGTGCCGGCCGGGGTCGCCGGATTTACCGCTCCAAAGCCAATCCCATAAATGACGACCGTATCGCCCACCTTAGCAGGCCGAAAATTCACGCCGTCAATCAGGCCCGGTGTCCCCACGAACGCCAAATCTGGAAATTGCGCGACCACCCACTGTTTTCCGTTCACGACAAACGAAGGCGGGGCAAGCAGCGCCGGGGCGATCTTGTTCTTCTGCATGGCGAAAGCGTTACTGTCGCCTGCGGAGTTAGTAAGTACTACCTGGATTCCGTCGCCGGTAGCAGGGTCGTCAGGCGCAAGAACGTTGACTTGCGTAGGGCTCACGTAGTCGATGTACGCCGGAACGCCGTTGATGTTGACCTTGATCCCATCTAGGGAAGTCGGCGCATTGGAGCCGTTGAAGTCGCCTCCGGCCCAGCCGCGCGTTGAGCACGAGAGCTTGTCGCCATAAATCTCAAGCCAGGTGCCGGAAGCCAAACCTGCTTTTGGATTGAATGCGCCCGCGCTCTGGACTGTGGAAACCGTTGGCGTGGAATTCGTACAGGACGCCGCGGGAACACTGAGGACATAATCCGCTGTGTAGATATGATCGCCGGTTTCGAGAGTATTACCGTTCGCTGCATTGGCGGCGATGTAGAGGTGAATGTCGCCGACATCGGTAGCGGGTGGGGTCCAAGTAACAGTAATCGTGTTGGTGTTGAATGGCTGTAGGTAGTGCTCGATGAATTCCACCGGAGAAGTCCCCGGGCAACCTTTCGAGCCCTTGAACAGTGCAGTGCCGTCGAGATGGTTGCTGCAGATTACGATCTGGCCTGTGCCGGCGGTGAAGTCCCCGGCCTGGCCGCCGCTCAGATTGCTGCCGAGGCGGGCTGTCATCTGGAACCCCCACTTTTTGGCAGCGGAGTCGGTGATGACGATGGTGAAGTGCTGCGGCGGACCCCCCGGAGTATAAGTCTGGCCGTTCTCAAAGTTCACGACGACGCTACCGCCGCCGCCGTTCAAGGGAGTACCCACATGACAGCCGGACGCCGTACATGCCGCGGGATCGTCTCCCGGCGCGCCGGTGTGCCACGGGTCGGGGCCGGCTGCGTGCGCGTACAGCAACGCCGCGCACAGCAAGGCGACAGCAGCCACCCCGGTGATGATCCTGTTTTTGCGGCTCATATCGTTTTCTGCCCGTCGTTAGGCATCAGCTCCATGTCTTCGTAAACACGCCAAAGCCTTTTTTGCTGTGGTGCTTAACGGAACTTCATGTAAATTCTTTGTTTCCAACCAATGAAACCCCTCAGGGGGGTGTACTAGAGAGGCGTTAAGTACCTCGAAGAAGTAACTTGTATTCACTATTGTATGCCGGAACGCGGCCACCGCGCCGCCGATTCGCGCCGCGGGCACTTGGCCGGGCTCGGGCAGTTCCCAAAACCCCGCCAAACGGCGGCTGTCCGCCGGACGCTGCCAAACCAGTACCTTTCCCGCTTTACGAATCACCAGAAGCTGTTTCTCCACGCGTGCCGAGCCCGCGCGGGGCCGCAACAATGGAAGCTCGTTCTGTTTGCCCATTTGATGGGCCCGGCATTGTTTGTGAATGGGACATTTCGGGCACTCGGGCTGCTTGGGAAGGCAGACGGTAGCCCCCAACTCCATCAAGCCCTGATTGAAATCGCCAGGACGCCGGGGATCGAGCAACGAATCCGCGACCCCCTGGAGCCGCCTGCGTACCGCGGCGGAAGCTACGTTTCCCCTCTCAGCCGTTAGACGGCTCAACACGCGGATTACGTTTCCATCGAGCACGGCACGCCGTTGATCGAACGCAATGCTGGCGATGGCTGCTGCGGTGTAGGCTCCCACTCCCGGTAACTCCAGTATGCTTGGATGATCGCGCGGGAAGCCGCCGAGTTCTAGGAGCTTCTTAGCGGCCTTCTGCAGGTTTCGAACCCGCGAATAGTAGCCCAGTCCAGCCCAGGCGGCGAGCAGATCCTGTTCGGGAGCCGAGGCGAGCGCGGCGGCATCCGGAAACAGCTCGAGGAACCGCTCGTAATAAGGAATCACCGCCGCGACCCGCGTCTGCTGCAACATGATCTCGGAGACCCAGATGCGGTAGGGATCGCGCGTTCGCCGCCACGGCAGATCGCGCTTGTGCCTGGAATACCACGCGAGAACTTTCCGGCGAATTTCCGTTGCGCTAATAGCCGGATGATTCTTCATTCGGTTGTGATCTCTCCAGAAACTCGCCTCGAACCTAGTCAATCATTTGCACTGCGGGGCAGGTTGGTAACCTTGCAGCGGGTTGATAGCCCGCTTGGCGAAGCGCGATTAACAATCGCGCGCAGGTTGGCAACCTGCCCCACAGAGCGCGAGACTCTGGCGCCCTCCGCTACTGCTATTATGAACAGTCGTGAAGCCGTCCCGCGTCGTGCTGCTGGTGATCCTGATTCTGGCGATCGCCGGCGTCGCGTACAACTACTATCCGCCATTCCGTTTCCTTACTTGGTTGGCGGCGGGACGCAGTCCGGTATGCACGCTCCAAGCCGCGCTCAAGTCCGACGAGAACCTGCAAAAGCAGGTTGAGTACAAAGATCAAATCCTGAACGCCAGCAAAATGCTGCAGGAGGATCCGCAGGGATTTGAGCAGTGGGAGACTCCAAATGGCACCTACTGGATTCCGGCGGGCAGCCGCTATGTTCTGCCGTTTAACCTGGCCGAACAAAAGCGCAAGATTTATGGCGTGGGCGATTATGGTCCGCACGCGGGCGACATCACGCTGGATTGCGGAGCCAACGTGGGCGTGACAGTCCATGAAGAGCTGGCCGCCGGCGCAAAGATTGTGGTGGCCATCGAGCCGGCGCCGGAAAACCTGGAATGCCTGCGCCGCAATTATCCGTCTCAAATCCAAGCCGGCCGCGTGATCGTGGTTCCCAAGGGGGTTTGGGACAAGGAAGATTTCTTGACCCTGCGCGTGGATCCGAAGAACTCCGCCGCGGACAGCTTCGTTATCAAGCGCGAGGGCGCGGTGGATGTGGAGAGAGTTCCGCTTACTACGATCGACAAGCTGGTGACTGACTTGAAGCTGCCGCGCGTGGATTACATCAAGCTGGACATTGAGGGCGCGGAACCGAACGCACTGCGGGGCGCACGTGAGACTCTGGCGAAGTACAAACCGCGCATTTCGATTGCCTCTTATCATGAACCCGATCATCCGCGCGTGATTCCCGAGATCATCCGCAGCGTCCGTTCCGATTACCAGATGGCGTGCGGGCCTTGCGTCGAAGCCGAGCGCTCCATCCGTCCCGATGTTCTGTACTTTAAGTAAGCGGCGAGCTGCCGGTCTGGCGTGTGCGGGCTTCGTGCTGCTCAGCGGCTGTGCGAGACACTATCGGGCGCAAGGCATCGTTCTAGCGGTGGACCCTGTGAACCGCACGGTGACCATCTCGCACAAGGCGATTCCCGGCTATATGGAAGCGATGGCCATGCCGTTCCATGTGGAGGCGGCGGAGAAGCTGGATCAACTGCGGCCTGGGTCGCGGGTGGAGTTTCAACTTCGGGTCAATCGCGAGTCGACCGTCGCGCGGAAGATCCGCTTGCAGCAAATCCCCTCTGCAGATTTCCAGATGCCGAAGGCCGAAGGTAAGGTCGCGATTGGCGAGCCGATGCCCGATTTCACGCTACTCGATCAGGACGGCCGCGCGGTGAAGCTGTCGCAACTTCGCGGGCAGTTGGTGGCGGTGGACTTTATCTATACACGCTGTCCCTTGCCCGACGTGTGCCCGCGGCTGTCGGCCAATTTCGCGCGGCTGCAAAAGCGATTCGGCGGGAAGATGACGCTGCTGTCCATCACGCTGGATCCGGAATACGACACGCCTTCGGTGCTGACGGACTACGCGCACCGCTGGCGCGCCGATCCGAACACGTGGCTGTTTCTCACCGGTCCGGCGGATGATGTACGAAAAGTCGCGGGCCATTTTGGCGTAGTGTACTGGCCGGAAGAAGGAACGCTGACGCACACCTCGTCGACGGCGATCATCGACCGCAACGGGCGGCTGGCGGCGTTGGTGGAAGGTTCGTCGTTTAGCTCGCAGCAGTTAATCGATCTGGTCGAGACCGAGCTGAAGGCCGGAACGTAGCTGAATCCCGATCCACATCGAGGTCATCATTTAGCCATGAGTCAACTAACAGGCAAAGTAACAGTTGTAACGGGAGCGTCCAAAGGAATCGGTGCGGCCATTGCGGAGCACTTGGCGGCCGAGGGCGCTGCCGTGGTAGTGAACTATTCGAGCAGCAAATCCGGCGCCGATGCGGTGGTGAAGCGGATCACGGAGAAGGGTGGCAAGGCCATCGCTGTGCAGGCCGACGTCTCCAAACCCGAACAGGTAAAGCGTCTCTTCACGGAGACGAAATCTGCGTATGGAAAGCTGGACATTCTGGTGAACAACGCCGGCATCTACGAGTTTGCTCCTCTGGAATCCATAACTACGGAGCACTTCCACAAACACTTCGATCTTAACGTTCTAGGCCTGCTGCTCAGCACGCAGGAAGCGGTGAAAATGATGGGCGCCGAAGGAGGCTCCATCATCAACGTCAGCTCCATAGCTAGTACCATGCCGGTCGCGGCCGCGTCGGTTTACAGCGCCACGAAGGCGGCTGTCGACGCTGTCACCATAGCGCTCTCCCAGGAACTCGGCCCCAAGAAGATCCGGGTCAATTCACTGAACCCCGGCATGGTGGAAACGGAGGGTGTCCACGCGGCGGGTCTGGCGGAGAGCGATTTCCGCAAGCGGATCGAATCCGAGACTCCGCTCGGCCGCATTGCACAACCCGAGGACATCGCAAGCGCCGCGGTATTCTTCGCATCCGATGCCGCCGGCTGGGTCACTGGTCAAACGCTCGTCCTTGCCGGGGGTTATCGCTGATATCTATTGCGCGGGAGTGATGCTTATATGCGCCGTAGTGTTGAATCCCGGGGTTGCGGGAGACGAGCAGAACAGGGTCGGGCTTCCTGAAGGGATGGTATCGGGGATTCTTATGTCAGCTTGGTAGATCCCAACCAAGCCGACGGCGTAGGTCACATCGAGAATTTCCATGGGTATGAGTGGATTGCCTCCTAAGCTGCAACTGAGCGGCGTGACCGGATGGGAAAGAGGATCCAGTGGGCCGGGAGCGCCAGTGGGCAGAGGGTGGTCCAAGGGCCCAAGGCCTGTGAGGTAAACGTGGACCACCTCGCCGGGATGAGTGGGGTTGGCCGGCGTAACCAGGCTTTGGAAATCCTGATGGACCGCTTTCGCGTACTGGCCAAGGGTGGCCGGATCGATCCATCTGGGGAGGTAGGGCTGAATTCCGGGCGAAACCGTGATGCTGGCCAGCGCTTCAAACGGATTGTCCTGAGAGCGGATCAACAGCTTGTGGTTTTCCTGCCTGGCTGGAGCGTATTCCCAGGGAATCTGGACCCATAAGCCTTGCGGCTCGACAGCGACGATTGGAAGCTGGACCGAGCCATCGAGCACTGTTTGCGATGTGGTGAATCCCGCGCCTTGAAGGAAAAGCGCCGATCCGGCGATGCCAGTGGTATCCGCTCCATTCCCGATGGAACCAAGCGGCGGCAGGATCTCATCCGTCGCACCGGTGGCGAGATTTAGCTGAAGAAGGCGGTTGTTATTTGTGCCCGCCCAGACCGTGCTGCCGTCGCCGCTGATCACCGCGTCCGCGAATCCTTCGGAGTTGTTGAGAATCACGCTGCTGGTTTGCGTTCCTGCATCCCAGAGCGAAATGGCGACTGGCTGCGGCTGATCGTCAAACGTCCGGTAAATCAGCTTCGTGCCGCTTTGATCCCAGCGCGGATGGGAGAAGCTGTCGAAGAGCGCGCGGTAATCCTTGGACGGCATGGAAGCAACCTGGATCTGCTGGAGGGTTTGCGTGTCCATCACCAGGAGTGTCCGCTGATCGTCGTTTGGCCCGCCGTCAACGACGGACTCAAACGCGATGCGCGCTCCGTTGCCGCTGATGGTTGGACCAAAGACCCGGTTTTCAGAATAAACCGGCTGGGGATCCGCACCCGGCTTCCAGAGTGAGAGAGTATCTGGCGCGGTGTATTGGACCGGGTCTTGCGATGGCGTAATCAGCAGGAGAGTGGTTCCGTTGTCGGCGACTTCGCGCACTATCGGGCGCGCAAACAGATCGACGGGAATGTCGGCAACCGCGCCTGTGGATGCATCCAGGTACTGCGGTCCCCGGAATGGGTAGTCATCGGCTGTAAAGTAGCGGCCGTTGGGACTCATGCGCACTGTCCCTCGCGGAAACCCGGCCGGGAAGCTGACGCCGCTGATCTGGCTTGAAAGCGGCGGTGCGACGATAATCTGGCACAGACCGCATCCGATGTTAATCTGCCATCCAACAACGCTTCCGTCCGTGGAGAGGAAAGGGCCGAAGTAGTCCGTCGGTGAGATGGCGAAACCGATGTCGGGTGCGACGGCTACTCGCGTAATTTGGCCATCCTGAAAACGGTAGATCTTGCCCGTCGATCCCAGTTCCGTTTCCGATTGCAGGCGGAAGCGGGTGTGGAAGAGAAGAGTGTGGCCATCACCTGAGGTCGCCAGTTGTTCTACTTGCGCGCGGAGGGCGCCGCCAGAAAAAAAGAGGAGCACGAAGCAAAGCTGCCTCATGCTCCTATTCTACCCGGTGAGTCTGGGGGGACTATTTTATCGCCGGTGCGGAACCTGGAAGAGTGTAGCGGAGATTGAAGAACAGCATGTTCAGGTGCGCGTCTTCGGGCTGGCCGGTGGCGATGAACCAGGGATTGCGAGCGAGGTAGGAATACTGGCCCATGAAATTCAGCGCACCGTACTTCGCATCTTTCCACAGAGTCTGGTTGAACCCGAAAGTGATTTCCTGAATGGCGCGATTCTGGCCGTTCCCGGAGCCGGTGAATCCGTAGCCAACCAGCGCCGGCTTGGCCGCGGTGGTGTCGATGATGACGTTCTTTCCGATGTAGACGCCGCCGTAGTAGCCATAAAGCAGCGTGTTCTTGTGCGTGAACTCGAAGCCGGTAACGGTGGAGCCGCTGTGGACCAGAGAGAGGCTGCCGTCGGCGCGCGCCACCAGATCCGGGGCCAGGCCGAAGATGTAGCGGCCGCCGCCATCGCTCCAGTAGTTGTTAGTCAGCACGCGGAAGCCGGGGAGGAGTTCAAAATTGAAATTCAGAAAACCGCCGCCGCCGGCCGTGGTGTAGTGATTGTTGTTGTTGGGATTCCAGACCCTGAACTCGCGAAGCACGCCGCCGATTTCGAAGTGGGCCTTTTTGCTGGGATCAAAGGCGAGCTTGAGAATGGTATCGGGAAACGCCTGGGGCGCGTTCAATGTCGTGTTTCCATTGTTCAACTGGCCGCCTGGATAAGTGGCAGCCAGGTTGGAAGGAAAGTTCGGGGTTCCACCGCCGCCCGAGCCACCGACGTACTGCTCTTGATTGTCGAAAGCTACAGCGAGGGCTACCTTGTCGGAGGGACGATAGACGAACCGCAGTTCGGGTATGCGGCCCCACGTCAAACCTGCCTGATAGTTCACGTCTATGTTTTGCGAGAAGAAGATGTTGCCCGGCAGCGGAGATATCCCGGTACGGTTCGGAGTCATCAAGCTCCAGCTTTGGCCGGCCATGACCTCCCAACTATTCTTGCTGATATCCACCCAGTACAAGCGCGAGCGAAACGTGTTGGCGTTGCTGGTGACCGCAACATTGGCGGGGTTGTTGCCCAGGAAATCGGTCTCCAGGTATCCGATTACATGAGCGCCCTTTACCATCGCGTCCACGCGGAATCCGACGCGGGAATTCTGCATGCTCAAGCGTTCCTCGCTTAGTTTGTTCTGGAAGACAGTTCCGTAAGGGATGCTTCCGAAATTGGTTCCAATGCCGGCGCCGGCCGCATGGCTGCGGTAGACGCTGGTGAAATCCATGAACCCTACCGGAGTGATGTAGGCGTCGCCGACTTTCAGTTGCAGGGGCGAGGACTCGGCCGGGCGGTCCTGGGCGCTGAGTGGTGTGGTGGGCAGGGCTGTGGCGGGAGCTGCCACGGCGGGAATCATCGGGGTGGTGCTGGCGACGAGCGGGCGATCCGCGAGGGTGGGCCGGGCGGCGTTGGTTTCAGGCAGGGGCTGCGAAAGCCGATCCAGGCGGCGGGTCAGTTCGTCGATCTGCCGCTGCTGTTGCGCGACCTGCGCCTTCAACTGGGACAGTTCATCGGGGAGATTTTGTGCCAACGATATGCTTGCCAGCGCGGTCGCTAAGGCGGCAAATCTACCGATGTGCGCCAGTTTGGTAGTTCTCATTCGGATAGTCTCCTATTTGGGTTGGGTTGGTCCGGCGTTCCTCTCTGACTATATCGTCACGCGGGTTAACGCGGTATGAATGCAATGTTACAGTTCGGCTAATCCAGCAGTCTGCAGAGCAACGTCTCTTACACAGGTTAAAGCCTGTGCCACCAACGTTTTCGGTATCTTTACCGGGGCTGGGTGGCGCATCGTGAGACTTGAGGTGGTTGCGAACGGAGATTTGCAAAAACGAAGCCACCCGTCGGGGATCGACCTCCGGGAAGAGGATACCAGCACGGTGTGTTGGTGGCTGCGATGTGGACATGGCTGAAGTCGCGTTTCGTGATTATTTTCAGCAGGATGACTCTTGAAAGGAGTGCGGTGACCGGCTACAGGCTGGGGATGAACAGGTGGAAGATTTCGAGCGAAAGCCAGCCGACCAGGGCGGCGGCGGGGATGGTTAGGACCCAGGCCCAGACGATGTTCTTGGCGATGCCCCAGCGGACCGCCTTGGTGCGCTGGATGGAGCCGACACCAGCGATGGCGCCGGCGGTGACGTGAGTGGTGGACACGGGCGGCGCGGGATGCATAAAGTGAGCGGAAAAAATGATGGAGATAGCTGCCGCGGTTTCGGCGCAGAATCCACTGCGCGGTTTGAGCTTAGTGAGGCGGCCGCCCATGGTGTGGATGATTCTCCAGCCGCCGCTCAGGGTTCCCAAGGCGATGACCGTGTAGGAAGCCATGAGCACCCAGAATGGGACTGCGAACTTGTCGATGATCTTGGCGCTGAACAGGACGGCGGTAATGATCCCCATGGTCTTCTGCGCATCATTGGTGCCATGGGAGATGCTGAGCGCCGCCGATGAAACGAGCTGGAGCCGCCGGAAATACTTGTCCATGCGCTTGGGATTGAAGTTGCGGAAAAGCCAAAAGATGCCGATCATGAGGCCCATGGCCAGAACCAAACCGATGAGCGGGGCCACCACGATGAAAATCAGGGTAAGCCGCCAGCCAGCGGCGATCACCGCGTCGAAGCAATGCTGGATTCCCTTGAGGTGGGCCACGTGCGCCATGGCCGCGCCGGCATAGCCGCCCAGGAGCGCGTGGGAGGAACTGGTGGGCAAGCCGAACCACCAGGTGATCAAATCCCAGGTGATGGCACCCACCAAACCAGCGAGGATCACCCAGGGCGTGACGTATTCCAGGCGCACCATTCCCGATCCGACGGTCTTGGCGACGGCGGTACCAAATAAGAACGCAGCGCTGAAGTTGAAGAACGCGGCCCAAATGACGGCCCAGAACGGGGTCAGGACGCGAGTGGAGACGATGGTGGCGATGGAATTGGCGGCGTCGTGAAAGCCGTTGATGAAGTCGAAAGTAAGCGCTACCAGGACAATGACGCCCACCAACACGAAGGAGTATTCCATGCGTCAGGAGTTCTTGACGACGACGTTTTGGAGGGCATCGGCTACGTCTTCGCAGTTGTCGGTAGTTTGTTCGAGGAATTCGTAGATTTCCTTCAGCTTGAGCAGGGTGATGGGATCGGACTCGCTGCGGAACAGCTCGCTGACAGCGTCGCGCACCAGGTTGTCGGCGACTTCTTCCAGGCGGTTGACCTCGATGCAATGAGGGAGCACCGGTTTCTTGGTGCCGAGGGCTTCGAAGGCTTGCTCCAGAGTTTGGGCGCAGGAGTAGACGATCTTGCAAAGCTCGACCACCATGTGAGGAATCGGCTCCACTCGATAGGCGACCATGCGGTAGGCGGCGTCCTCGATGCCGTCGAGCACGTCGTCTAGATGGGAGGAGAGGGAGTGGATGTCCTCGGGATCGAGCGGCGTGATGAAGGTCTGGTTCAGGCGCGTGTAGATCTC
>DASQGY010000082.1:0-50038 GCA_035632375.1 Bryobacteraceae bacterium
AGCGGGACTACTGGAGACCCACAGCGCGAGCAGGTAGCACGGGCTGCTTGCTTGTGGGGCAGGTTGGCAACCTGCGGCGGGTTGATAACCCGCCTTCCGACGTTTGGAAAAAGGGCCGTCCAGCGCCGGTTGCCAACCGGCGCGCAGGATACCATCCTGCCCCACAACCTCCGCTGAGTGTCACGGTATGTCGCGAGCCTCAATAGCCTGTGAGATCCCCCCATCTCCCCTAAGTCTGCGAATACTTCCGCTCGCCGGCCATCAACCCGTCCCAACGCGTCATCAGATCGATATGGATATCGAACTGATCCAGAATCCGCATCACAATGTGGTTCACCACGTCGTTGATGGATTGCGGATGGTTGTAAAACGCGGGCACCGGCGGCAGGATCACCACTCCCATGCGCGACAACTTGAGCATGTTTTCCAAATGAATATCGTTGAGCGGCGCCTCGCGAACCACCAGCACCAACTTGCGCCGCTCTTTCAAAATCACGTCCGCGGCGCGATGGATCAGATGGTCGCCATTGCCCTGGGCGATCGCCGCCAGCGTGCGCATGCTGCAAGGACACACCACCATTCCCTTGGTGACGAACGACCCGCTGGAGATCTTGGCGCCCTGATCGTCCGCGCGGTAAGTGCAACTGGCCATTTGTTGCACGTCCTCCACGCTGAATTCGGTCTCGTGCACCAGCGTGCGAACAGCCCATTTGCTGAGCACCAGATGAGTCTCCACGCCCGAGCCTTGCAACGCCTGAAGCAGCCGGACACCGAAGATGCCCCCGGTAGCTCCCGTCATGCCTACGATCAATCTGGACGGGCTGTTATCGCTCATGCATTTGTTCTGACTTCATCGTAGGCCATCGGACACTGGATATCAATGGACAAGCTTGGTTACGATTCTCATTGACAGGGCCATAGGACCTATATAAGATGTCGCGGGGGTAACTATGAAAACACTTCTTTGGATTGGCCTGATTTCGCTTGTCCTTCTGAATTCAGCTCAAGCGCAGCAGGGTAAGCCCAACCGGCCGGGACTCACCGATATCAGTCCCACGGTAAAGATCACGCCGCTCGGAAGTCACGCTGGGGAGTTCTGCCGCAACGACCGGGCGTTGCTGTTTGAAGATCCCACGGGCGTCCGCGTGCTCTATGATCCGGGCCGAACCATTGACGGCGGCACTGACGCAAGACTTGGCAACGTCCATGTGATGCTGCTGTCCCACGCGCACACCGATCATATTGGCGATACCAAACCGAATCCGGCGAATCCGGGCACTTGCGCCAGTCCGGGCACAGTAACCGCACTGCCGAACTCCAACTTTGCCGATATCGCCGCAGCCAAAGCGGCCGCTGTTTACGTCGGTGGAGAACTGGCCACTTTTCTCGGCCGGAAAATCCAGGATGTTACCGGAATTGCAACCGCCACTTGCGATTCCGCCGGACCGGGGAATGAACAAGTGGTTCCACGCGTCACGCCTTGCACTGCGGCTCTGCGTCCCGGTGGAAGCGTTACCGTCAGGCTCAGCGACGCCATCGAAGGCGTCAGAATCGCAGTGGTCCCGGCGTTTCACAGTAACGGAATCCCCGCCACCATGGTCGATGCTCTGGGCGTCGCCCCCGGCACGTCTGCTTACGGAGGCGGCGAAACCGGGTACATTCTAAAATTCACCAATGGCCTCACTGTCTACCTTAGCGGCGACACCGGCATGTTCGGCGACATGAATGCCATCATCCACAAGTATTACCAACCCCACCTCATGGTGATCAATATCGGCGACGTGGCTACCACGGGTCCCGATGAAGCCGCCTTCGCCGTTACCGAACTAGTGAAGCCGAAAACGGTGATGCCCTCGCACAGCAATGAGGCGTCCACCGCCGGAGGCACGCCCGCAGGACCGCGAGTGAAGCGGTTTCTGAGCCAGATGGCCCACACCAAGATCGGCGTGGTGTTGCCGCTAAGCGGAACCGCGCGGGAATTCGATGGTGCTGGGAATTGTACAACGTGTCAATAATTCCCACAGAGGCATAGCCAGCTAAGATGGAACTTGCAGCCGACAGCCGAACCGATTCGTAAGCCGATTGCCGCCATCCTGGTGCTGAGCGTCGCGATCGCCGCGTTTCTGATCTGGCTGATCTACTTCAAGGGACGCGTGGCCGCGCCGGAATGGGTGTTGGCGCTTCCGGCCGCCAACGCGTCGTTCAATGCGCTGAGCGCGCTGTGCCTGGTGCTAGGCTACATCAACATCCGCCGCGGGAATCGCATCACCCATATGCGATTCATGTTGTCCGCGGGCCTGTTCTCGGCATTGTTCCTGACGTCGTACGTCACCTACCATTTCTTCCACGGCGACACTCGGTTTGCCGGCCAGGGACCGATCCGCACACTGTATTTCTTTATTCTCATCACCCACATCGGCCTATCGATGATCGCGCTGCCGCTCATCCTGACCACGCTTTGGTTCGCGCTGCGCGATCAGTTCCGCTTTCACCGGCGCGTCGCTCGTTGGGCCTTTCCCATTTGGCTGTACGTCTCGGTGACCGGCGTGATGGTTTATTTCTTCCTCAGGTAAGAGCAAGACAGTAGCGTGATATTCTTCCCCAATGGCATCTTCCCGCTCATTTGCTGCTTTCGCCCTTGCTGCCGCTCTAGCGATGCCGGCATTTTCGAACACGTATTACTTTGCGGGAACCATCAACCCCGTCGCGCCATCGGCGTCCATCTCCATTCCGCCGGGCACACCGTTCGCCGGATCCCTGACGCTCGATCCCAACGTTCCGCGCTGCAACTGCGCCGACGACCAGCATCGGAATTACGACTACACCTCCGGCACTCCGCCAGGTTCCTGGCAGGTCCACATCGGCAGCGGCCTATACGATTTCACCGCCAACAGCGTCGGCATGGAGGAGGACCACAATTACGGCCTCTTCTTCGGCGGCGGCGATGTGATCTGGTTCTGGGCCAATCCAACTCCAGCTCCAACCATCACCGGCACGGGACAAGCGGCCAATCCAATCACGTTTAACAATCTCGCTTCGGTTTTGCTTTGGTCCAAGAAGCCCGGCACCATTCTGGCCGACGCCAATACATTTTCGGTGAACAACATCGTGAATATTGGCCAGTGGAACTTCGCCGGCATCGACTTCGCAATCAACCAGGGTCAGTCGAACGGCGAGCACTATCGCGGAGCGTTCACGGCATTCAGTTCCACTCCACCGGGCAGTGGGACCCCCAACAAGAATTGGCTTTGGTGCATCTTGCTGATCCTCCTTTTGCTGTTGCTATTGTGGGGCTGCGTTTGGCTGGTGCGGCGACGACGGAAAGTCGCGGTCTAACGGAAAATTGAGGCCATGCCCGCGTCGAAGACACTGCCCAAGCTGGAGGCCATCGCCGCCGTCGGATCATTCGCTCTGATCTTCGTCGCCGGTCTGGTGGGCCGGATGGCGATTCGCGCTGGCATGGATGAAAAAACCGCCGGCGTTCTTACCCGCTGCGGCATCCTGCTGCTCTTTTTCATCTTTGGATTCTCATGCATCGGTCTGATGATTCACGTATTTATCGTGCTCCAGACCAGGATCGGGAATGCTGCGGTACCGATGGTCCGCTTCATGGCCGATCACGAAACGGGCGTAACCGTGGCCGCTTGGAGCTTTCTGGGGCTGGGTACGATCATCGCGCTGCCGTTCATGTTGCAGGATATGGTCGGCTTGAAAATGCCGCTAGGCAGATCGCGAGGCGTGCTGGTGGCGGACATCGGAATGACCATCGACGAAGCCAGAACCCGCTCGACACTTAAGTTCGACGAGCCGCGCCACATGGGCGACGGATCGTGGCTGGGCGTCCGGGATCTGGTCTTCGATTTTCAGATTGCCAACTCCGCGGTTCAATTTCCGCAATCGCGCTATTACTGGATGGAAACGGACAAGAACGATCGCCACATCAAAGTGCTGAATATCGGGATCACCCCGCGCAAGATGCCCATGCCCGAGTTACTGGCGTTCCAACACAAGCTGCAAACGGCGCTGTTCGCCGACGGATGGATGCCCGGACATTATGTTGCTGGCTCCGAGGAGACGGTCCGCATGTGGGGAGGCAAACGAACCATCGAGGATGGCCGGTTCTGGGCCAGAGGAAACACCCTTTTGATCTTCGAAAAAAATCGCATGGACGAAGAAAAGCGCGACGAGCCGCCCGGGTCCGGCGAATACATCCTTTACATCCACATGAAGCCGAAGAGCGATGAAAAAAATAAGAGGTTGGTCTTCGAGCGCTCGGCCTGGGAGAATTAGTTGGGACAGATCCATGATCCGATGGAAACTTTGGATGGCAATCCTGCTATCCGGTGCCGCCGCGGCTCAGATCGACGGATCCAAGGAGCCACTGTGCCGCGCTGCGCAACTTGGAGACCTTGTTCAGGTGCGAACTCTGTTGGCCGGCGGTGCGAATCCGAATGTCCGCGATGAGCAGGGCCAGACGCCCCTGATGCGCGCGGCAGCCGTGTTGGGTCGTGCGGCTGTGTTGGAGGACGCCAAGGGAATCCAGCAAGATTACCAGGGCGTCGCCAAACTCCTCCTGGACAAAGGCGCCGATGTGAACGCCCGAGATCCGGCAGGCCGCACGGCGCTGCTGATGGCGCTGGATGGGGCAGCGTCCGAGTACAAGGTCATCGGCGGCGATGAGGGCATGGCGCGCCTGCTCATCTCGCGGGGCGCAGCAGTGAACGCGCAGGACGACATGGGCTGGTCGCCGTTGTTGAACGTCCTCCATCTGTGGGCGGATCAGCCGGCAATGATCGCGTTTCTGATCGCCAAAGGCGCCGACGTGAACGCCCGGCTGAAAGACGGCAGAACCGGGCTGATGCTGGCGGCGCGTTTGGGCAAGGACGATCGCCTTCCAGTGCTTCTAGCCAAAGGCGCCAACGTCAACGCAAGCGACAATACCGGAACGACGGCGTTGATGGTAGCCGCCGCCGTCCAGTGGGACGAACAGGCTCTGACCATGATGAAGCTCCTGCTGGCCAAGGGCGCGGATCCGAATGCAAAAGACAACCAGGGCCGTACCGCCGCCGGCCGCGTCGCGCAGGACGGCTACATCGAGCGCGCGAAGTTTCTGGCCGATCACGGGACCAGAGTAGCCGATCCCGCGACGTTCCTCGCCTCCGCGCGAAATTTCGCATTGGCCAGAGCCATCGCCCAAGGCAGCATCGAAACCGCGAAGGCCATGCTGGAGCAAGGCGCCGATCCAAACTTCCACGAGATCGACGGGCGGACGCTGTTAATGATCGCAGCAGACAACGAGTACTCCGCTGCAAAAGCGTTGCTGCTATTGAGTCACGGCGCGTCCGTCAACCTGGCTGGCAGCAACAAGGACACGGCTCTCATGGTGGCTGCGGACCAGTATCAGGCTGAAACCGTCAAGGCGTTGCTCGATCGCGGCGCCGATCCGAATGCCGCCGACCGGCAGGGCAATACCGTGCTCATGCGAGCGGCCGCATCCAAGCGGACTTACGAAGAAGAGCGGCATCCATTGATTCATCTGCTGCTCGCTGCCGGAGCCGATCCACGCCACAAGAATTCGCGCGGTGTCACTGCTCTGATGCTGATGGCCGGCGACGGCAATCCGGCCCTGCCCCTGCTGCTGGAAAAACAAGTCGAAGTGGATGCGCGAGATGCCGAGGGCAACACCGCTCTGCACTACGCCGCCCGCCACTTTGCGCGTGGCTGGCAGCGGCGCGATGGCTGGGCGCTACTCCAAAAGGGCGCCGATGTGAACGCCGCGAATCAGCTAGGCGAGACTGCGCTGATTCTAGCCGCCACGCAATACGAACCCGACGCGGCGCAACTGCTGCTGGTGAAAGGCGCCAACGTCAACGCCAAAACCAAGCGCGGGCGAACTGCGCTGATGCAGGCCATTGACGGGCCAAAGGATTTCGACAACGACAAGCACCTGGTCTACTCGCCTCGCATCGCCGAACTGCTTATCGCAACCGGAGCGGACGTCAATGCGCACGATGCCGAAGGAAAGTCCGCTATGATGCTCGCCACTGAGCGCGGCTATGCCGAAATGGTTGCCGCCCTGAAAAAGGCCGGAGCGAAAGAGTAGGCTGTCAGCGCGCCGCTTTTCTGCGACGCAGCGCCAGCCCGGCCAGCAGACCCATCCCGCCGGCGCAGAGCGCCAAGGTTCCAGGCTCCGGTACACCCTCGACGCCCGTCAGGGTAGCCGAATAAGTGCGGTCCGTATTCTCGAAGCCCTCATTTGGGTCCAGGGGATACGTCGCACCCGTTGTTCCTGGCTTGCCGAAACTGGTGCCCAACGCAACGGTCAGGCTTGGCAGCGTCGCTGTAAATACCCAATCGTTGTTCGTTAATGGTCCGCCAATGCCGGGTCCCGGGGTGACGGTCTCTGACATGGAGACTGTACCAGCGCTGCTGAGGGTCCGGTTGCCGTTCGAGTCGACCAGAGCATTGATGAAGCCGAAAGTGAACAAACCGCTAGATGTCGTACCAATTCCCTGCTGGAGGTTGAAGGTGAAGCTTTGAACCGCGGCAGACGAGGTGACTGTCTGTCCCGCGCCGAAGCCGCGAACAACGAAGATACCCGGAGAGGTTTGTTCGAACAGAAGCGGAGTCATATAGCGTTGGCCGCTAAAGTCGAAGGTCGGTATCCCCGGAATTCCTAACCAACTGAACGTGGTCACCGTCTCGCCATTGTCAAAGGACCCGCCGGCGTAGATGTACACTTGCCCGAAGGCGCTGTCCAGGGCTTCGCGGGGAATCACCGTCGATCCTTCGATAGTGCCCGCTTGGCCAACTGATATGGAAAACGCCAGCACCGGAATGGAAAACGTCACTCTGAGAATGGTGTGTCGACCGGTCATAAACATGCCGTCTTTCTCGTTGCTATGGTTACTGTAGTCGAGACACCTACAAATAGCAAATCGTTTTGTTTCAGTAGTTTAGGTACCATGGTGGATTGAAAAGTACTGGCAAGAATAGCCGTGATAGGACGCACACGGAGACGCCGCTTGTGCCATCTCCTGGCATCGCCGGCGCATACCGTCACGCGCTGGCACTACTTACTGTGAAGATGTAATCTTTGCTGCAAAACAGCCGGCTCCCAGAATTAGTTACGCCGCATAACTCCTGTCACATCACCGTTGGCCAGCTAAGTGCTGCACTCCGCTGCGTGGGATTGCCGATCAAACGGAGGGGCATGATGTCGACTAACCAGGACGTTCTTGAAAACTTAGTGATGACTGAACTGCTGCGATTACAAGAAGACCATTCGATGCTAGAGTCCCTTCACGACCAACTGCCGGCGAGCCCGTATCGACCAAAGACGGAAGCGCGGTTTCTGTCGTTGTGGGCCGACGTGGAAGAGCGGGCGGACCGCTTGGAGCGCCTGCTCGATCACATGGCGTGGTTCAGAGGCAAGTCAGCGAGCCGTGTGGTGTGTATATCGTCCCAGGCGCCGCCTCCCGCGGCTTAGCCTAAGCCGAGGCTTAGAGGGCCACCATGGGCGCTTACATGTTTGATTGGTTTTCGCTGGACAACAGCAGCCTTGTTTCCACCGAACCCAGCACCGGCGCTATAGAGTTACTCAAGCGAGACCATGCCATTGTCAAGGATCTCTTCGAAGAGTTTGAGAATGCCTCTAACCGTCGATCCAAGAGGAAGATCGCCGCTCAAGCGCTGCAGGAGCTGAAGATTCACGCCGCGTTGGAGGAGGACATCTTTTATCCGGCGGTTCGCAGGCACGTCGGCAAGGACATTATGAACGAGGCCGACGAGGAACATCACGTGGCTAAGCTACTGGTGGCGGAACTGGAGGATCTGGACGGGCGCGGAGATCATTACGACGCGAAGTTCACGGTCCTGGCCGAGAACGTCCGCCACCACATCAAGGAAGAAGAACGCGAGATGCTGCGCAAGGCTGAAGCTCTCGACATCGACTTCCAGAAGCTGGGTCAGCAGATGCTCCGCCGCAAACAGCAACTCTTGTCCAAGGGCGTTCCGCGGGTAGCCGAAGAAGCGATGGTGGCCGCGACGCACAGCCGAGGCGACTCGCCGGCAAAGGCCGCGCACCGGAAACGCAACTCGCGCTAGCCGCACACCAGCGGTCCGTTCCCGCCCGCCGGTCTATTCCGGATGGCTAGAATGAAGCTATTCCGACCTTGTGGATTCTGATCGTCTTCTACGCCATCGCCAGAATGCTGCAAGTCTATCCCGGGCCTGTTCCGATGCTTGGGGTGGTTGCATTGCATGTTTTTCCACCGGCTATTTTCGCCTTGATTCACGGCGCCAGGTCTTACCGGTGGCGTGGAATCCTGACCTTCATCGGCCTCAACCTGCTGGTCGGCAACATGTTTGAAAACCTGGGCGTCCGTACCGGTTTTCCCTACGGAGATTATTACTTCACGGATGTGATGGGGCCCAAGCTGTTGGTCGTCCCCATCATGCTCGGGCTTGCTTACGTGGGAATGGCCTATCTCTCCTGGACGCTGGCCCGAGTGATCTTGGGGAGCATCAAAGTCTCTCTTGAGGGCTCACGCGTCGTTGCCCTGCCTGCGGTTGCAGCCTTCATCATGACCGCTTGGGACTTGTCCCAGGACCCTATCTGGGCCACCATCCTGCGCTGCTGGGTCTTCCCCCATGGAGGAGCTTATTTCGGCGTGCCGGTCAGCAACTTTCTCGGCTGGTATCTGGCGGTGTTCGTAATCTATTTGCTGTTCGCACTCTATCTGCGTGGGCGCTCACCCAATCCTGATCCACTACCACGTGGATATTGGCATCAGGCGCTGCTTTTCTACGGCCTTTCCGCGGCTGGGAACCTCCTCCTGGTCATTCCGCGGCCCGGTCTCTCAGTGGTTTCCGATCCCACGGGAACGCAGTGGAAAGTGAGCGATATCACCGGCACGTGCGCTTTGGTCACCATCTTCACCATGGGTGCATTTACCCTGCTGGCCTGGGTGCGGCTGACTACAGCATCAACTGCCCGCCGTTGACTTCGATCGTCTCGCCGGCGATATAGCTCGCCGCATCCGACGCCAGAAACGCGATTGCCGTAGCGCATTCCATCGAGGTTCCCATCCGTCCCATCGGGATGGTCGCGACGAAATTGCGCAGCATTTCCGGCGTGGAGAAAGCTTCGTGAAACGGTGTGTCGATGACACCAGGCGACACGGCGTTCACCCGCACGCCATGCGGCGCCAGTTCCTTCGCCAGCGATTTGGTGAACGTGATGAGCCCGCCCTTGGCCGTCGCGTAAGCTCCCGCGCCGGGTCCTCCACCGTTTCGCCCGGCAATGGAAACGATGTTAACGATGGCCCCGCGCTTGCGCTCAATCATGCTTCCTGCGACGGCCTGCGAGCACAGTACGGCGCTTTTCAGATTGAGATCCATGATCTGATCCCAACGCTCCTCGGTCACATCCATGATCTTCATGCGTTCCACCAGCGACCCGGCATTGTTCACCAAAATGTCGATTGGCCCGAATTGGCCGGTGGCGTTTTTCACCAGCGACTGAATCTCGACGGCGCGTCGCACATCGGCCTGAATCGCCATCGCCTTGCCGCCTGTCGCAGTGATCTGATCCCGCACCTGCTCGGCGCCTTCTTGATTGCGGTAATATCCGATGGCCACGTTCGCGCCAAGTTCGGCGAACAAGCCGGCGGCTGCCGCGCCGATACCCGACGACGCGCCGGTGATGAGGGCAACTTTTCCAGTGAGGTCGAGATAGTTCTTCATGGCGAGAGGGGAAGGAAGACGAGGAATACTAGGAAGACAAGGAAGACTCAGCTTTTCTACACCTGCCGCGTATTCCTGGTCTTCCTCGTATTCCTGGTCTTCCTCCTTCTGGTAACACTATCACAAGGAATACAAAGAACGAGGAAGACAAGGAAGGTCGGCCCTAGCTGCATCTGCCTCCTCTTCTTCGTCTTCCTCCTATTCCTCGTCTTCCTTCCGCTATCACGATCCCACCGGCATCACATCCTCCGCTTGCGGCAGCCATGACCTCCAGTCGTGCGCCACCGTCCTCAGCGCCCGCAGCGCTTGCGGCAAGTGTGTGGACTTCCGATAGATCAAGCCGGTGGTACTGAAAAGCTGCCGGTTGGCGAGACGCAGAATCCGCAGCGTTCCGCGCCGCACATCATCGGACACGCTCCACAATGGCAACAGCGAAACCCCCAGGCCGAGCTTTACCAGCTCCTTGATGGAGTCCGCCTGATCGTTCTGCATTACCACGCGCGGCTCAAACCCCACTGCCACGCAGAACTGGCGGATGGCCGCCTCGATTACCACCGAGCGCTGATATAAGATGAACGGTCGCTTGGATAGCTCCGCGGCCGTAACGGTCGCTTGATTTGCCGCTGGATCCTCCGGCGGAACCACGAACACCATCTCGTAGCGCCACAGCGGATCCTGTACCAGGTCGGTATCTTCCACCGGCAGGTTCATCAGGATCAGGTCCACCTTGCCGGCGTACAGATCTTCGAACAACATGTGGTCGTTCCCCGTAATCAGCCGCAGTTCCACGTTCGGATGATTCAAGAGATAAGCGCGTAACAGGTGCGGCACAATCGAAACGCTGATATGAGGGCCGCATCCCAGGTACAACGATCCGCGCTGCAGGCCGCTAAATTCCCGGACCGCGCCCACCGCCTCGTCATGAACCAGAATCAGCCGCCGGCAATAGTCCATCATCAAGCGGCCAGCCGGAGTCAGCACCAGCTTGCGCCCCGATCGTTCGTAGAGCTTTTCGCCCAGCTCGCCCTCCAGTTGATGGATCTGAGCAAACACGGCGGGGGGCGATAAGTTCAGTCTTTCCGCGGCTTTACTAAAGCTCGACAGCTCCCCGACGGCGATCAGGGCCCTGGAATGTGCCAGTTCCAATAGACTACCCCGCTCCCGGCATTATACTTGATTCTTCAGTTTTTTTGAATCATCTGTTTTGAAACTTAAAATCTTGCCAGGACACCCTTCACTATATAATTGCCACATTACAGGTTGGGGTCGATTTTGGCCTGGCCAATTCCGGAGAGGGGACATCTAATGCAAACTCTACGTCAGACTTGTATTCTACTGCTGGCGGTCCTGTTGGGGGCCAGTCTAGCTTTCTCTCAAGCGGTCAACGGATCGTTGTTGGGTACCGTGACCGATGCTTCCGGCGCGGTTGTTCCGAACGCGAGAGTAAGCATCACCGAACGCGACACGGGTGTAAGCCGCAGCGCCACAACCAACGAGAGTGGAAACTACATCTTCTCCGATGTTCCGCCCGGTACCTACACCGTCGCCGTGGAACAGACCGGATTCAAGCGCGCCGTGCGTGCCAACGTGGATGTGATCGTCAATACCTCCGTGCGCATTGACCTGGCGTTGCAACCCGGCCAGCTCACCGAGACTGTGAACGTCACCGCCGAGGTCCCACTGCTCCAGACCGAGCGGGCGGATACGGGACGAAAAATCGAATCGACGCAACTCCATGAGCTGCCGCTTGGCGGAAGTCACAATTTTCAGAGCCTGACAGCTCTGGTACCCGGCGCGGCATTGCCGGAAAGCCAGCACTCGGCGTTCTTCAACCCTCAGGTGAGCTTGGCGACGCGCTTCAACGGACAATCGCGCCTGGGCGACAACCTGCAGCTCGAAGGAATCGACGACAACGAGCGCACTGGTCTGCTGCAAGTGCTCATCCCGCCGCAGGAGGCGATCCAAACAGTGGACGTCAGCACCAGTAATTTTGAGGCGGAGCTCGGACGAGCGACCGGTGGATCGGTCAATGTCATTCTGAAATCCGGCACCAACCAGTATCACGGGTCGGCGTACGAGTTCAACCGCGTCAGCGCGCTGGCTGCCCGTAACTGGTACGATCCGGCGCGGGGCCACTTCACCTACAACTATTTCGGCGGCGCGGTGGGCGGACCCATCCGCAAGAACCGGACATTTTTCTTCGGCGACTATCTGCGCGTGGAGGACCACAGCGCGAACAACGACCGTCTGACCGTGCCGCTAGCCGACATGCGCACCGGCAACCTGAACGTGGCCGCGCCCGGCAAGACCCCCACCACCATCTACGATCCCAACACCGGCGATCCGAACACCGGTGCGGGCCGAGTGCCGTTCGGGAACAACTCGATTCCCGGAAGCAAGATCAATGCCATATCAACTAAGATCCTGGGCATCATTCCGCAGCCGAACCTGACCGGCTTGTCCAATCCGTTCGCTCAGAACTATTTCGTCAACAGTCCCTTCTATCGCAACACCGACCAGTTCGACGCGAAAGTGGATCACTATCAAACCGACAACGACCGGCTGTCGGTGCGCTACAGCTACTCGCGTCCGGTCACCTTCGATGCGGCTGTCTACGGCATCTATGGTGGACCGCGAGGAACCGGCGGTTCCGGTTTCGAAGGCACCGGCATTCAAGGAACGCATAGCGGTGCCATCAACTACAACCACATCTTTTCCCCTACGCTGATCACCGAGTTTCGAACCGGGGTCAATCGCTACCGGAACGACGCGCAACAGGTTGGCTACGGCCTGAATACGGCCGACCAGCTCGGCATCCCCGGCATCAATGGCATTCCCTGGACCAGCGGTCCTCCGCAGATCGCCTTGGATAACTTTGGCGATCCGTTCATCGGGTTCTCAGCCAGCCTGCCGTGGATTCGCTCGGAGACAAACATTCTCTTCACCAACGTCTGGACCAAGACCAAGAGCAACCACACCATCAAGTGGGGCTTCGATATGCGCCGCGTTCGCGACGATTTGCTGCAGACCCAGACCGTCAACCCGCGCGGCAGATATCAGTTCGCCGTCCAACAGACATCGAATGGCAAGGACGCCACCAGCTTTACCAATTCCTTCGCCAGCTTCCTGCTGGATGTTCCCAACGCCGCCGGCCGCGATTACCCCGTTATTTTCCCGGCTTACCGCGCCTGGCAGTTCTTCATGTTTGTTCAGGACAAGTGGCAAGTTACCAATAAGTTGACCGTCGACATCGGCCTGCGCTGGGAATACTATCCTCCCGCCACGCCCGCGCACAACGCGGGTTTCTCGCAATTCAATCCCGTGAACGACACTCTGGTGATTGCGGGCATCGGTGGAAATCCTCTGGACCTCGGACTCGAAAAGCATTGGAAGGATTTTGGCCCGCGCCTCGGCATTGCCTACCGGCTCAGCGAAAAAACCGTCATCCGCAGCGGATTCGGTATCAGCTACGCGCCCTTCCCGGATAACACCTACGCGTACAATTACCCGGTCAAGCAGAACAACGTGTTCTCGCAACCGGTAGGCTGCAGCAACTGCGGGATTGTGTTGCCCAGTGGACAACCGGCCACCTTCCAGAATGGATTTCCGGCCTTCAGTCCAGTGATCATTCCCACCAACGGGATCGTCACCAAGCCCGATCCGAACCAGACTTACTTCTTCATCAACCCGCACTTCCGCGAACCTTACGTGGAATCCTGGAACCTGGCCGTCCAGCGCGCGCTGCCCTTCAACCTTGCTTTCGAAGTGGCATATGTCGGCAATCACGGCGTGGACCAGCCGGCGGTTTACAACCTGAACGCGGCCCAAGCGCTCAACGTCAACCAGCCTGGCCAACCCCTGTTTGCGCAATACGGTCAAAAGGCCAGCGTCGAGGACCGGTATGTCGGCTATAGCTCGGCGTATCACGGTCTGCAAATGAAGCTCGACAAGCGATTCTCCTCGGGCTTCTCACTCACCACCGCATATACGTACAGCAAGGCGATGGGGATGCAGTCCGAAGACAGCGGTCTGGACACCTACATCAACGCCAGGCGCAACTGGCGCCGGTTGAATTTCGACCGTACCCAGAATTTCACTCAGAGCTATGTTTACGAGTTGCCCTTCGGCAAAGGTAAGCCCTACATGCAATCAGGACCGGCATCGTGGTTATTGGGCGGCTGGCAGGTCAACGGCATCCTGCAGATCTATACCGGAACGCCGATCAACTTTGGAGGCAACGGCTCGCTGCTGAAATCGCCTGGTAACGGTACAACGTTGAACTTCTTCGGGTCCAATGGTATTCAGGTGACCAAAGGAAACGGACGGAATGCGACTTGGTTCACTCCCACCATTTGCAACTTCGGCGGCAGTTCGCCGGTCACTTCGAATTGCTTCGCTCAACCGGGCGCCGAAAACGGCGGCATTCCAGAATTCGGCAACCTGGGGTTCAACGTAATCAGCGGCCCTGGCGCTTGGAACCTGGATGCGTCGGTGTTCCGCAATATCAGCATCAACGAGCGCTGGAAGATCCAGCTCCGCGGCGAGGCCTTCAGCGTCGTCAACACCCCGCGCTGGAACAACCCGAACGTGGACATTAACAGTTCCAACTTCGGTTTCATCACCGGCGCAGGCGGTGCACGCTCGATTCAGTTGGGCGCCAAGATTATCTTCTAGGCAAAGCGCTTCTAGCCGCGGATGAACGCCGATAAGTTGATCTTGTGTTTTATCGGCGTTTATCTGCGTTCATCGGCGGCCATCGATTTCAGTACGTCAAACCGAAACCGTACCTGAATAGCGGATCGTAGTTGCGCGAGTTGATATTGACCGGCAACTGCGCCATGGACCGCGGCCAGGAAAACGAAAGCTTCCCGGTCGGCTTGTAGTCGCCGAACAGCACGTCTGCGACGCCTTGGCCTTCGGTCCCCGGAAGCCATGCGGCGATGAAGGCGTCCGCTTGATTGAGAATGTCATTGACGATCATTGGACGACCGGAGATCAGAATCACGGCCACTGGAACGCCGGCTTTTTTCATGTTGCCGACGGCATCGGCATCCTCTTTGTCGAGCGTAAGGTCGGCGCGATCGCCCTTTCCTTCGGCATAGGGCTTCTCGCCGATTACGACGATACCGATGTCCGCGCCTTCCGCTCCCGTGCCCTCCTTTGAGGACGTCACCGCGGTGTTCTTGGACACCGCCGCGCGGATCGCCGAGAGAATCGTTGTGCCGCCCGGTGTTACGTCGCCGCTGCGGCCCTGCCACGAAATGGTCCAGCCGCCGCACTGGTTGCCGATGTCGTCGGCGCTCTTTCCGCCCACGTGAATCCGCGCCACGCGCTTCGAGATGGGCAACGTGTTGTGCTCGTTCTTCAACAGCACCAGCGATTCGCGAACAGCCTGCCGCGCGACCTCCCGGTGCTCGGCCGATCCGAAGGTCTTGTGCAAGTTTCTATCGGCCATCGTAGAACGGCCTTCGTCCATCAAGCCCATGGCGAACTTCACGCGAAGAATACGAGTCACCGCGTCATCGATACGCGACATCGGTACCCGCCCCTCGTCGACGAGCTGCTTCAGCGTGTTGAAGAACTGCCGGTATCTGTCCGGCACCATGGCCATGTCCATTCCGGCATTGATCGATATCTTGATTGCCGTTTTGTAATCCTGATCCACTTGATCGATGGCATTGTAATCGGAGATCAAGAAACCCTCGAAGCCGAGTTGTTGCTTGAGAATCTCCGTGAGCAGATGCTTGCTGCCGGAGACCTTCACGCCGTTCCAACTGTTGTACGACGGCATGATGGAGCCGACGCCGGCACGGATCGCCGAGATGTAGCCCTGCAAGTGGACGCGGCGCAGCGTTTCCTCGTCCACACGTGTGTCCCCCTGGTCGAGCAGCGAGCCCCGGCGCGCGCTTCCGAATGCCGTGCCCCCGTCGCCGGCGTAGTGTTTCGCGCACGCCAGAATGGATAGTGGGCTGCTCAAACTGGCACCCTGAAAACCGCGCACTGCGGCTTCGGCGAGGGTCTTCACCAATTGCGGATCTTCGGAGTAGCCTTCGTAGGTCCGGCCCCAGCGTATGTCCTGCGGAACCGTCACGCACGGCGCAAAAGCCCAGTTGATTCCGGTGGCGCGCACCTCCTCGGCGGTGATCCGTGCCGCTTTCTCCACCAGCGCGGGATTGCGTGTGCAACCCAGGCCGATGTTATGCGGGAAGATGACCGCGCCGAGCACGTTGTTGTGGCCATGCACCGCGTCAATGCCGTAAAGAATCGGAATGCCCAGGCGCGTCTTGCGGCTGTGCTGTTGCAAACGGTCGTACAGATTGGTCCAGGCGAGGAGACTGTTACCTTCCTCCGGATCTGAATCGCCGCCGCTCAAGACGGAGCCGAGAAAATAGTTTTCGATGTCGTTAGGGTCCTTCAGGGCGCTCTGTTCCGGTTGCGTCATCTGGCCGATCTTCTCCTCCAGTGTCATCTTGGCCAACAGCGCCTTGACCTTTGGATCAAAGGAAGAAAGCGCCGCCGGGTCTTCCGGAGCAGCCGTGACCGCGCGCGACAGGAAAAACACGCTCGCCGCTACCGCGCCAAACAGAGCGGCGATCCTTATGGCGTCCGAATGTCTCATACTGGAAAGCCTCTCACAAGATGGCCGTCAACTGCGACAATGACATCATGACCGCAGCTTCCACTGGCGCTCTCAAGATTCAAAATGCCACTGAAATGGACATTCCGCTCATCCTCGGCTTCATTCGCAAGCTTGCCGACTACGAGAAGCTATCGCATCAAGTAGTGGCCAACGAGGGGCAGTTGCGCGACAATCTGTTTGGCGCACGCCCGTTTGCCGAAGTCATTCTCGCCTACCTGGGCGATGAGCCGGTCGGCTTTGCTCTCTTCTTCCACAACTTCTCCACTTTTCTCGCGCGCCCCGGGATTTACCTTGAGGACCTTTTCGTCGACCCGCCGCATCGTGGCAAGGGAATCGGTAAGGCGCTCTTGATTCACATCGCCAAGCTAGCCAAACAGCGCGGCTGCGGCCGCTTCGAATGGAATGTGCTCGATTGGAATCGGCCATCGATCGATTTCTACAAGAGCCTCGGCGCCGTGCCCTTGGAGGACTGGACCCAGTTCCGGTTGACCGGCGATGCCTTGGACCGCTTGGCGACCTAGGTCTTATCAGACCGCGAGCAGCCCGTTGATCGCCTCATAAAGGTGGCTGCTTTGCACTGGCTTCGCAAGGTAGCCATCCATCCCGGCGCCCAAGCACTTATCCCGATACCCGCGAGTGCTGTGCGCTGTCATGGCCAGCACCGGGACGTGCTTGCCCGTCAGCTTCTCTTGCTCCCGAATCCGGCGCGTAGCTTCAAATCCGTCCATCTCGGGCATTTGGACATCCATCAGGATGAGATCCACGGACTCACGTTGCATGATCTCCACCGCTTCACGTCCGTTGTTAGCCACCAGCACCATGAGCCCGTGCTTTTCCAGCAGCCGGGAAGTGACCACTTGATTGACACGGTTATCTTCGGCCAGCAGGACGCGCATCCCCTTGAGCGAGTCGGCCGGTACGGCGGTGACATTTGCAACCGGGACTTCGGCCGCGGCTCCCTCCGGCAACTTGAATCGAGCGGTGAAATAAAACCTGCTGCCGTGACCCGCTTTGCTGTCCACCCAGATTTGGCCGCCCATCAGCCGCACCAACCGGCCGCAGATCGTGAGACCCAAGCCCGTGCCGCCGTACTTCCGGTTAGCCGAACCATCGGCCTGCTGAAATGGCTCGAACGATGCGTCTCGCCTATAAGCGGAAACGGCAATGCTCTTGTCCACAACGGCAAACAATACGGCAATGTCTCGCGCCTCAGTTTCCTCGGTGTCCACCGGAGTGGTGTCCAACGATACACGTACGAAAGCCCGGTTACCCGTGGAGGACATCAGTGCGTGTTCGATAATCTTGAGCAGCACCTGGCGCAGACGGTCCGGGTCGCCTAGGAGACGATCTGGAACATCCTTGGCGATTTCGGTGCGCAAGTCGAATCCCTTGTGTTCCGATCGCGACACCATAGTGTTCACCGCGCCCCGAACACACTGTTCGAGAGAAAACTCCACTTGGTCGATCTCCAGTTTTTCGGCTTCTATCCGGGAGAAATCCAGGATGTCCTCGATCAGGGCCAGCAGGGACTCGGCGGAGGTTTTTGAGATCTCCAGGTATTCCCGCTGCTCCCGCGTCAACTCCGTCATGAGGGCGAGCTCCAAGGTGCCCAGCACGCTATTCATGGGCGTTCGGATTTCATGGCTGACGTTGGCCAGAAACTGGCTCTTGAGCCGGTTCGCCTCCTCGGCGCGCTGTTTTTCGAGGGCTAGCTGCCGTGTGCGTTCCGCAACCGCACTGGCGAGTTCTTCGGGCTTGCTGGAACTGCGATTGGCACTCCTCTGCCGGAATCCCCAAACGCCCAGCGCGATCGCCAGGCCGGCCAAAAGCGCAAATACGGGGCCGGATAGCAGCAGCTCCATTGGCTTACAATCGGCATACTACGGCCTCTTCAACAGTCTGCCAGAGCCGCCCGCCTCCGAACAGCCCCATCCTGCTTCCGAACAGAACGGCCACCTGAATCTCCTGCATCATCAATAACTTACGTGCGGGCATCGAAATGCATGTTTCAATAGATTGAATGGATTTTCCGCGCAAAGACGTGACCAAGCGGCGCGTAATCCGGCGGCTGGTGATCGGCACCATCGTCGTTGGCGCCATCTCCGTCACTACCGCGGTTACATCCCGGCTGAAGCCCGCGCCGCCGACCGTGGATAAAGCTACGGTCTGGATTGATACCGTCAAACGCGGTGAAATGCTGCGCGAAGTGCGTGGCCTGGGAACGCTGGTCCCTGAAGAGCTCTTTCACGTTCCCGCGCCATCGGACGGACGCGTCGCCGCTATCCCCGGGCTCGCCGGCACGCTGGTTTCCGAGGACACCGTACTCATCGAACTCCGCAATCCCGATTTGCAGCAGGCCGCTCTCGACGCTGAGTGGAACTTGCAAGCAGCGGAGTCCGATTTGCTCAATCTCAAAGCGCAGTCGCACAGCGCACGGCTATCGCAGCGTTCGGGCCTGGCGAGCCTCGAAGCCCAGTATCGAAACGCTAAGGCAAAGGGTGATCGCGACGAGGTTCTCTACAAACAAGGCCTGATGCTCGAACTCGATTACCGCCTCTCCAAGAGCGCGGTGGAAGAGCTGGCCAATCAGCTCGCCATTGAGAAGGAGCGCGGCCAGGCGTTGGGAGAATCGCTGGATGCGCAGCTTGCGAGCAAGGAAACTGCTATCCGCCAACTACGCGCCATAGTGCAGTTGAAGCACGAGCAGGTGAACAATCTCAAGGTGCTTGCGGGTGCGAGCGGAGTGCTGCAGCAAGTGCTGGTGCAGGTGGGCCAACGTGTCGCGCCTGGAGCGGATCTCGCCATCGTGGTGCAGCCGCGCAAGCTGAAAGCCGAATTGAAAATCCCCGAGACGCAGGCCAAGGACGTGGAGATTGGCCAGTTGGTCAACATCGACACGCGTAACGGTGTGATGCCGGGGCGGGTTTCGCGCATCGATCCATCGGTTCTCAACGGATCGGTGGATATCGATGTGCGGCTCACCGGCCCGCTGCCGCCTGGCGCGCGGCCCGACCTTAGTATCGACGGCACTATCGAGATCGAGCGGCTTAACGACATCCTCTTCACCGGCCGTCCGGTCACCGCCAGCGCCGGCAGTGCCATCAGCTTGTTCAAGGTCGCGGTTGATGGAAAGGAAGCGACCCGAGTCAAAGTCCGGCTGGGGCGCACTTCGGTGAATACGGTGGAGATCATCGAGGGGCTCAAGGTTGGAGATCGCGTGATTCTCTCCGATATGTCGAGCTCCGACGCCTACGACCGCATTCGCTTGAATTAAGCATGAAGACATCGGTGCTTGCATTGTGGGGCAGGATGACATCCTGCGCCGGCTTGTCAAGCCGGCTGTCGATCAGTCCGATGCACGCCAAGGCGGGTAGCCAACCCGCCGCAGGATTCCATCCTGCCCCACATCCCATCGTGTGGTGTTTCCTTATCTTTCCGCTCCTGGCTGCCGGCCAAAACGCGCCCACGTTTCCGGCGCCGAATTGGTTTCGTCAACATCTGGGTACGCCCAATACGCGGGTCGAGCTCCAAGCTCCCGCTCAAATCCCCGACTATGTCGTCGACGGCAAACTCCAGCTCTCGCTCAAGGCCTACATCGAGCTGGCGCTGCGCAACAACACCGATATTGCGCTCGCCAAGCTACAGGTGCTCAGCCCCGCCAACGCCATCATGCGAGCCTTCGGCGCGTTTGACCCCGCGCTTGCCGCGAGCTTCAACAACACGCGCGCCACGCAACCAACCAGCAGCGCGCTGCAAGGCGCATCCACACTGAAGAGCCTGTCGCAACCGGTGGACTTCACCTATCAGCAATTACTTCCCACCGGAACAGCGATGAGCGCCAGCTTCGATGTCCTGCGCAGCTCCAGCAACAACTCGTTCAGCACCTTCAATCCGGCTATCAGCGATAGTCTCTCTTTCTCCTTCGATCAGCCGCTGTTGCGCAACCGCGGCGCGCGAATCACGCGGTTGAACATCCTGCTGGCGCGAACCACTCTCCGCATCAGCCAGTACCAGTTGCGCGACCAAGTCAGTACGTTGCTGGCCGGCGCGGAGAACGCCTATTGGGACGTAGTCCAGGCGCGCGACAATCTCGCGTTGCAAACCAAATTCCTGGAGTTGCGCGACGCCGCGCTGCAACGCGCGCAGAAGCAGCTCGAAGCTGGTGCACTGTTGCCGCTCGACATTTTCCAGCCCAAGGCCGATTACGCTTCAGCGCAGGTCGCGGTGATCCAGGCCCGCCAGTCGCTGGCCCACGCAGAGAACACGCTGCGTCTGGAAATTGGCGCCGATCTCGACTCCAGCCTGCGCTCGCTGCCCATCGTTCTTACCGAATCGCTGGCCATCCCCGCCATCACACTGCCGGATCGGGAAACGGCCATCCGCAAGGCTATCGAATCGCGCCCGGATCACTTGGCCGTCGCCGCTGCGCTGGACGTCGACGACCTCAGCATCCGCACTTCCACCGACTCTCTTCGCCCCGCTGTTTCCCTGACTGGTAGCTACACCTCACAAGGCCTTGGCGGGATTTTCAATCAGCTCACCAATCCCTTTGGCAACGGAACCGTGGTGACGCGCATTCCGGGAGGCCTCGGCGATGCCCTCAGCCAATTATTCGGATTCGGCTTTCCGGTTTATTCCTTCGGCCTGCGCTTGAATCTGCCCATCCGCGACCGCGCCGCAGCGGCCAATCTCTCCGACGCGCAAATTCGCAAACGCCAGGATGCGTTGCAACTGCGCAAGCTGGAACAAAGCCTTCGGCTGCAGGTGTTGAACGCCATCGACGATCTGGAAGCTATCCGCGCGAGTATGCAACAAGCCGAGGCCGCGCGCGATTTCGCCGAAAAGCGCTTCGCAGCCGAGCAGAAGAAGTACGAGCTCGGCGTCACCCAGCTTTTCTTCGTTTTGGACGCGCAGACCCAGTTGAACTCGGCGGAAAACGACGTGCTGCGGCAGAACATCACCTACCGCCGGGCATTGATTAACTTGTACCTAATGACTGGCGAACTCCTGGCCGAGCGCCATGTAGTGTTGGACTAATTGAAAAACATTCACAGGCTAAAGCCTGTGCTACCTTTTACAACTACTGATGAGCACATGGTGGCACCGACTTTAACCGGTGAGCTAGAACTCCGTTTGAAGGCGGATGGCGAGACTGCGGCCTGGCGCGACCGCTGTGCCGGAAAACAGGCCGGCGAAGTTGATTACGTTCAGGCGGTCCGACAGATTGAACACATCGGCTTGCAGCCGGACGGAACGGCGCTCCTTCTTCCATAGCTCGGCTCCGATGGAGAGATCCACGCTGGACGACGGGCGCACCCGGCCGCGCGAAGAGTTCACGCGATCCATCACACGCCGGCCATATTGCGCCGCAAGAAATACCGGATCGGGCGAATCGATCTCGATCGGCAGTCCGCTCGTGTACTCGGCCGCTGCGGCGAACCAGACTCTCGGCGCAGCCTGCCACCGGAACCGCGCCCGCACAGTGTTGCGCTGATCTTGCGTAATCGGGAAGGTTGCGGTGGAATTGAGAACCTGTCCGACGTCATTTCCCAGAAACAGTCCTCCTGCAAGTGGCAAGCGGCCTTTGCCGGTCAGGTTGCTGTAGCTCATAAAACCTGACACCGGGCCCCAGCCGGGAAGCTCCAACTTCGCTTCATAGCCGTTGATGATCGCCTGGGTGAAGGCGATGGGAAAGCTCACGCCGGTGTTCAACAGCAGATCGTCGTCGGCGAAATTTGCGACGTTCCGCCGATAGTAGCTGCCGTCCAGCCGCATCCTGCCCAGCAGGCCTTTCGAAAATCCCGCCTCATAGAAATTTCCGCGAGAGGGACGCAGCCGCAAGCTGACACCTTGCGCGCCGAGTCGCTGCACCAGATCGGAACTCGCCAGGATCACATTCTCCACAGCAGGAGTTTGGAACACGCGATCATAGGCGGTGCGGAGCACCAGTTCGGCCTGGGGTAAATGCCAGGAGAACGCTAATCGCGGGCTCACTGCGTTTTCGTCGGCCATCAGCCGGTAATGGTCGAAGCGTACGCCCGCGGAAACGCTGACATCGCCGAAACGCACCAGATCCTGCACAAAAGCCGATTGCTCGCGATCCTGGCGGCGGTCGGCGAAGCGGAAAATGAGGGGAAGATTCGGGTCGAAGATTGGCACCCCACCGAGCTGGTAGGCGACGATCCGGTAGCTAAAGTTCTCATGTATGGATCCGAAGATGGCGTCCGCACCCGCCTTGAGCTCGTGCCGGCCGTAGGTTGCCGAAAGACTGGCGCTCGCGTAGACCTCGCGAAATCCACGATCCTGCACGGGTAGAATCGGCGTGGAGAACGGATTCGACCAGAGCGCGGCGGATGTGTCGCGAGACATCAATCGGAAACTGCCTAGCATGCGTGGAGAAAAAATGTGGTCATGGGAGATCTGGCCCATCGTTTCTTCCGCGGTGCGATCCTCGCGCTGTCCGGCCTGCTGTTGGAGCAATTCATTGGGAACCAGAAAACCGGTGCGGCGATGATGGACGTAGATGCGGGTGCGATCGCGCTCCGTCCAATCCCGCTCCCAGCGCGCTGAAAGGCCCCCACCGGAGCCGTAATTGCTGAAGTTTTCCAGCACCGGCGGGTCCAGATAGCGATCGGTAAACATGCCTTCCGCGCTCAGGCCAACAGTGGTCTTGCCGCGCGAGTATTGGCCGGAGACAAACCCGCTCTCAGCGGAAAAGCTGCCGGCCTGGAAAACCGCGCTGCCGTGAAAGCCCGGCCGCTGGCTGCGCGAGGTGTCCACTTCGATCACGCCGCCGAGTTTGCGTCCGTATTCCGCGGGGTAGCCGGCAGTGCGCACGCGCATGGAATCGAACTCCTCGATACCCAGCGATTGCGCAAACGCCGGCGATCGGTTATCGAACAGCGGAATGCCGTCAATGACGTACTGCACCTGATATTCCGAGCCGCGCGGATGGAGAATGCCGTTTGCTTCGAGCAGCCAGCCGGGTTCCGTATTGACCATCTCGAGCACGGAGCGGCCTGGCGCAGCGGATGGCCGGTCGCGCAGCAGGTCGCGACCGATATGGTTCACCAGAGCGGCGCTGCTCGGGTCAAGCAAAGTATCGACTCCACCGACCGTCACCGTGGTTTCGATAGGAGCGACACCGAGTGTGATGTTGCGCTCCAGCGGAACTTGCGAGCGCAGTTCCAGCAGCTCAGTGAACGGCGTGAATCCGGCTCGCTCTACCTGCAGGCGGTAGGGTCCAAAGGGAAGGGCTTTTGCGGTGGCGTGCCCAGTGGCATCGGTGAGAAATCGCCGGTTGACCTGATTGGCTTGACTCGACAGCGTCACGGATGCTTCCACTCCAAGGCCGGCGGGATCGCTGACGTGGATGCGCAGTTCGCCCGTTCCCCATTGTCCGGGCAAGGGCAGAGCCAGAGTGGCGAGGATCGCCCCCAGAGATAGGCCAAAGCGGAGCACTAATGTCACTAGTCTAATTGGTCCACCGGCAGGTAGTGGCCAAAGCTCCGGGGCGCACAAAATCTTTACAAAGAAACCTGTTCCCTCCGGTTTGAAGCGCTGTCCCAATGGTTGCAAGCGAAAAATTAATTGAGCGCTGGCTGCTCAGCGGTGAACTCCGGAGGCTTGACATCTTCTTGACATCCTCATGACAACCGAGATCCATGAGCGACGTAAGTTTGGCTATGACGGGAAAGGAAACGAACATGCGGCATAACTTTTTGAACCCACAACTGGCAACGGCGATTGTTGCCGCTGTCTTCTGTCTTGCCCCGGTTCAGGGACAAGTGCTCGCCACTCAGCGGGCGGGCTTCGGCCTGCCTCCCGGCCAAGTTGCCGCCCCGAACACTCCCGGAGGTGGCGTGCTGGTGGGAAACAACTTTTACACCGGCGACGGCGCGCAAGGATTCCGCCACTGGACTCCGGCGGATCCAACCAATCCCGACCCGGTCAACACCGGGATTCTGGTGTTTGACTTCGACACTTCGTTCAGCATTGGCGGAGGCGGCGTGTGCGCACCCTTCTGCAAGGTTGGCCAACTCGCCTTCGATGGCAACCAAACTGTTTATATCACCGCCTACGATCAGCCAAAAGGTCAACCCTTTGGCCTGACGTTTCCCGGTGTTTGGCGGGTTTCGATTTCGCCGCAGGGAACCTGGCAGGAACCGCAACAATTGGTGCCCAAATTCGGACTTGCGGGGAACTTGCCTACGTCGATCGCGCTGGGGCCGGATGGCAATCTCTACGTCGGATTCCTCAAGAACGGCAACGTGGTCCGTATCGTGAATCCGACGGCATTCAATTTCGATCCCACGCAGATCGTGCAATCGGTGGGCACCGCGCCCAACGGCCGACCGATCCGTTCGCTCGCGTTTGTCGGACGCGATCTTTACCTAGGCAGCGCCGATGGCCTGGCGGTGATCAAGAACGCTGTAGCGCCCACCTGCCAGGGCGGTTGCAACGGCGTGCGTATCGCCGACGGCTTCAGCGGAATCGACCACGTCGGTTTGACCACCGACGGCATCAACCGTTTGTACATGGCCATCAACGGCCAGGGAGTTTACCGCTACACGATCTCCAGCGGGGTCGCGCAATTGGTCTCCACCGGTGGCAACGATCCCATCAGCGGCGCTGCGATCACGTTCGCCTTTGTGGGCGGCCACAGCAACATGATCAACCTGGATCGCTTGGGCAATTTGTGGATCGGCGACGACCCTTCGGATGGCCTCAGAAACTTTAGCGGACGCATCTGGTACATCTCTGCGGGCGCGCTTTCGAACATTCCGTAACGTACAGGAGAATCGACATGAACAAATTTGAATTTTCGATGAAACTGAAGACTGTAGCAATTGGTGTCGTGTGGGCTCTCCTGGTATCGTTACAGGCGCGCGCTCAGGTGGCGCCGACGGTTCTCCAGACGTCGACCTCACCCGATGGGCTGCTCACGCTGGTACTGTCGTCCAGCAACCCGACAGACGCCGTCGGCGTCAACAATACCTACACCTGGACGGCGATCAACAATTCCGCGACCGTCACCCTCACAGGGGTCATTCTCGGGAGCCACTGGGGCGACTACTGCTCGGGCTGCGTCTCCCCTTCGGGCCCGACTCTCATCTCCATCGGTCCGGGTTGTGGCGGCCAATCTCCCAGCGAGTTTCCGGAGGCTATTGCCCATTTTGGCGTGTGGTGCACGCCGAGCACAGGCACGACGCTTCCGCCCGGCCATAGCGTCAGCGGATCGGTTACGCTTCGTCCCGGCACTGGCGGACCGCCGATCTACGGTGTGTACACAGGTTACAACGACCCCATAACAGGGTCGCAGCATTTTGCCATTCCCCGTCTCACGCAAACGAACTTGGTGGCCCCGGCGGCAACCGACATTCAGATCACGGGCGCGGCGAGCAATGGCGCTCCGCTGGCAGGTTCCACCTTCACGTACACCTATCAAGTGAAGAATGCGGGGCCCTGGGGCACGTACGGCGGCATAATCTTCGTGGATACGCTGCCGGCGTCGCTCACGTATGCCGGCTCTTTCTTAACTGTCGTGTCACCGATCACCGGGCAGCCAGTGGAAGTCCCGTTTTGCAGCGCAGTGGGTCAGACCGTGATGTGTCCGCTCTTCGATCTGCAGAACGGTGGCACCACCGGTCAGGTAACCATTACCCTCACGGTCACGGCGTCGAGCGTTGCGCAGCAAATCGTGAACACGGCCTCGGTCCACACAGTCTCCCCGCAAACCGACTCAAACCCCGCGAACAACAGCGCGACAGTGAGCGTCACCACAAAGTGATGTTGTCATGGGACCTTGCAGCAGTCGTGGGAAGGTCCCTGACGTTCTCCCGTTACGCGCTACAAACTGGCTGAGCTGAAGTAAGCGGCACGATTCTCTTGAATAGCGTGTCTTGAGGCAGCGGTTCACGGGGCGATCCCTGCGTTAATCCCCCCATTCTTCCTGCGCCAAGCGCCCCATATTCCGCAGTACCAGAGAACTAATCTGGTGGGCCTAAAGCACTGTGGGCCAGGAAGATCGCGATGGCAAGCAGCGTGCAATACGCGTTGCAGCGCACTGCTTCACTACCGCTTGCGTGCAGATTTCATTACCTACCGAGAATCTGCTTCATCCTGAGGAGGTTATTATCTTATGAGGAGTTACTCGACTCTTGCCCGGACTGCGTTGGTCCTGGTCTGCTTATTCTGTCTTATGGCCACCGTGTCCGCCGCTGACCGGCCGGCGAAGCAAAACAGGGACTACAGTCCGATGGCGGCGGCGGCCGCACAGTTTCCATTTGTGACCACCGGCGTGGTGGTGAAGATCAAGAGCGCCAATATTGCCAACGATGGCACGATAACGGCGCGCTTCACCGTCACCGATTCCAACAAAGCCGGGATCGACATCAACAGCGTGTACTCGCCGGGGACGATGAGCATCCGCTTCGTAGCGGCCTTTATCCCCAACGGCAAGTCGCAGTATGTGGCCTACACCACCAGCGTTGTCAAAGCCACCTCGAACTCGAATCCTCCGCAGACCCAGGCGGGCACGGACTCCGGCGGTAAGTTCACTCTGGTCGATGCGCTGACCGGCACCTACGATTACGCCTTTGCAACCAAAGCGCCGGCCAATTTCGACGCCACTGCCACTCATTCCATCGGGATGCAGGCGGAGCGGAGTTTGGCGGCATTCGGTTTCCCCACCAGCTATTCTTCGGATGATGTTTTCACGTTTGTACCGAATGGCTCCGCGGTAACCAACGTCCGTGATGTAGTGAACGAAGCCAGTTGCAACAACTGTCACGACCCGATCGGCGCGCACGGCAGCCCCGGGCCGCGGAAGAAGATGGCATACTGCGTCCTTTGCCATACGCCGCAGAGCGTGAATCCGGACACACTCAACACCGTTGACATGAAGGTGTTCATTCACAAGCTGCACATGGGCTCCAGCCTGCCCAGCGTAGTGGCAGGCAACAAGTATTTTGTGGTCCATCGCGGTGCGGTGAACGATTTTTCGACCATCGTTTTCCCGCAGGATGCGCGCAATTGTACCACTTGCCACGCGGCCGGAACCAGTCAGGCGGACAACTGGAAGACCAATCCCAGCCGCGAGGTTTGCGGATCGTGCCACGATAATGTCAACTTCGCCACTGGCCTGAACCACGTCAATCTGCCACAAATAGACGACAACCAGTGCAAGAACTGTCACAATTCGCAGGCGGTGATGGACTTCGACGCTTCCATTCCGGGAGCGCACGTAGTTCCCAATAATTCGACCTCACTGCCGGGGATTGTCATGAAGACCCTAAAGGTTGAGAACAATACACCGGGCAGTTCGCCCACCATCACTTTCCAAGTGACGGACAATGCCGGCAATCCCGTGGACATCAGCAAACTGACTCGATTCCGCGTCATTCTGGGCGGACCGAACGTCGATTATCAAACCGGGCCGGGTGCGGTGATGATTTCCGAAGATGCGGGCGCCAAGGCCACTGGCAGTAACGGCGTTTATATCTACACCATGACCGCCAAGATTCCGGCCGCAGCCGTGGGCTCGTACACCGTTTCGCTGGAAGCCCGCAATGCAGTAACCCTGCTGCCGGGCACTCAGAAGGCGACCTCCGCCACTGACACCGCCAAACCGGTACAGACCTACTTCGCGGCTGACAACAGCCCTGTGGTTGCGAGACGCCAGGTGGTATCCGACGCAAAATGCGGCGCCTGCCATCAGAACTTGACCTTCATTCACGGCGGTAACCGCAACAGTACGCAAGAGTGCGTAATCTGCCACAATCCGTCGCTGGCCGATGGCACTTCCAAGCAGAGCGTCAATTTCGCCGTTCAGATCCACAGCATCCACCGCGGCGACAATCTGACCAGACCCTACATCCTGGGAACCACCAACTACCAGGACGTCCGCTTCCCCGGCGACCTGCGCGATTGCGCCACCTGCCACGTGAACAACTCGTATCAAGTGGATAATGTGGGCGCACAAGCTATGGTGAACAGCCCCGGCGGCTTCACGCCGACTACGGCTCCCATCTCGGCCGCCTGCCAAGGCTGCCATGACGACAAACCAACCGCAGCGCACGCGCTAGCCAATACATCGGCTTTGGGCGAGAGCTGCGTAACATGCCATGGGATCGGCACTGAGTTCGCAGTCGACGTAGTTCACGCGCGAGTTCAGTAGTCTATCCCTAGCCTTCCCGGGACTGCCTGACCAACCTTCCCCAGGCGATCCCGGGAAGTGTTTTTTCTAAGCCCGTTCCGAACGCCGGAGCTTCGCCACCACCAGCCGGATCTCACCATACGTGATCTCCGGCGGCAGCGCGTCCTTGATGGTTTTGAACCGCTCCGTGCCATGCGCGCCGATGGCAGCTTCGATCTGCACGCGCCGTTCTGCTTCGATCCACTTGTCATCGAATCCCAGGTTGCCGCGTTCCACCAAGTCCGCCACTAGGTCGATCACGGTGTTCAGCCGGCGCTCGCGAATTTGGGCGATCTCTTCGAAACTGCGACCCTCACGTAGCAGTCGCATGGTCTCTTCGGCCGGCGAGACTTTCGCTTCCTCACGCTGGACAGCCCGCGCGCCATTCCGATAAGCTTCCAGTGCGCCGAGGATCGCGACCCCATGCGAGTCGGCCTTCCGCTCGCCGATTCCGGACACGTGCAGCAGATCGGGAATCGTGCGCGGCAGCTTGCGGCACAAGTCTTCGAGCGTGGCATCGTGCAGCACCATGAACGCGGGAATGTTGTCGCGCATTGCCACTCCGCGCCGCCATTCCTTCAAATATTCGACCAGCCCTGGATCTACTCCTGTGCCAGTGATTTCTGCCGCCTGCCGCCTGCCCCCCGCCGCCTGCTTCCTTCCCTTCCGCTCCACCACCAGCATCGCATCGGCCTTCTCTGTCATCCACTCCGGCTCTGCGCCGCAAACATCGCACATCTCACAGCGCTCCCACTTCGGGGTCTCTCCAAAATGTAAGCAGATCTGGCGGTGGCGGCAGACAGTGGACTCGGCAAAGCGGCGGATGACGCGATAGCGGTCCCAGGCGCGCTGTTGCTCGTCGCGATCCACGATGGCGTCGATGAAGTGCGCCAGCAATCCCGCGTCCTTCTTCTGCCACAGCAGCGCGCAATCCGACTGCAAACCGTCGCGGCCGGCACGGCCAGCCTCCTGGTAATACTGCTCCAGCGACTTCGGCAGCGACAAATGGATCACGGCACGCACAGCGGCTTTGTTGATTCCCAGCCCGAAGGCGATAGTGCCCACCAGCACCGGCACTTCGTCCGACATCCAGCGCTCCTGGTTGCGCTGCCTCGCACGATTGTCCATCTTGGCGTGATAAGGGACGGCCGCGATTCCCTTCTCCGCGAGCGAGTCCACCGTCTCTTCGACGCGCGCGATGGTCGGCGCGTAGACGATCACGTTGCTGCCTTTGTAAGCGCGCAATGCCCCAACCAGCAGCCGTGCCTGCGTGCGAGAGTTCTCGCACTGCCTGACGATGTAGCGCAGATTCGACCGGTGAAAGCTCTGGATGTATTTGTGTGGATCGTGGAGCTGAAGCTGCGTCAGGATATCCTGACGGACGCGGCGAGTGGCGCTGGCGGTAAACGCGGCGATCGGTTTGTCGGGAAAGCTGGCGCGCAAGTTGCTCAACTGGCGGTATTCCGGGCGGAACTCGTGGCCCCATTCGGAAATGCAGTGCGCTTCGTCGATGGCGAAATACGCGATCGGGACGCGCGACAGCCAGGCGATAGTGTTGGGCTGCGCCAGGCGTTCGGGTGAAAGATAAAGTAACCGGTACGCGCCCTGCGCGGCTTTAGAGATGATGGTCGATTGCTCCGGCCAGGGAATGGAGCTGTTCAACACCGCCGCTGGAATCCCCATTTCACCAAGCTGTGCCGCCTGATCCTGCATCAGCGCGATCAGCGGCGAGATGACGATAGCGGTCCGGCCGGAGACCAGCGCGGGCAACTGGTAGCAGAGCGATTTCCCACCGCCGGTCGGCATGACGACGGCGGTATCGTGACCGGCGAGAATGCTGTGGATGACGCGCTCCTGCAGAGGCCGGAATTCGTCGTAGCCCCAGTAACGGCGCAGGGGCTCGCGAAGGTCGAAAACTTCGGGCAAGTTTCAGTATAAGCAGCAGGCGCTATTCGTGCGCCCGACAGCCACTCAAACCGCCGATGCCTTCCTCAACTCTCGGACAACTTCACCGCCGAGACGCAAATAGAAGAAACCGACCAGGAAAATAACCGCGAAACACGACGGCACAATGAACCACTCAAACCCAGGATGGAACATCCCCTTGCCGCTCCAATATAAGAAGAGCGGCGCGAAGCTGATGGACACTCCTTGCAATGCCGCCACCATCCAGTAAAGTGGTGAACGAACGAGCTTCATCCATTTGCTGTCGATTTCGATAAGCACCTTGTCCACGTTGATACCTTCCTGCAAGCATCATACTACTTCGGCCGATAGGCGCCCCTCACGAATGGAAAACACAATCAAAGTTCAACCCCTGCGCTACACTGAAAATTCCATGCTTTGGAGCAAACTCTTCATTCCCACTTTGCGCGAGAACCCGGCCGAGGCCGAAGTGGTGAGCCATCAGTTGTTGTTGCGCGGCGGCTATATTCGACAACTCGGCGCTGGCATCTATAGCTATCTGTTCCTGGCCCAACGGTCGCTGCTCAAGATCACCGCGATCGTGCGCCAGGAGATGGACGCCATCGGCGCGCAGGAGATGCTGCTGCCGGCCTTGAATCCCGCGGAAATCTGGCAGGAATCCGGACGCTGGGACATCATGGGCGACAACATGTTTCGGCTGCGCGACCGCTTCGGCCGCGACCTCTGCCTGGGCATGACGCACGAAGAAGTGATGACTTCCATCGCACGCGGCGAGCTGCGTTCGTATAAGCAACTCCCGCAGATCTGGTATCAGATTCAGACCAAGTTTCGCGATGAGCTCCGTCCCAAATCGGGGTTGCTACGCGTGCGCCAGTTCATCATGAAGGATTCCTACTCCTTCGACATCGACGCTGCCGGGCTGGATGTTTCCTACGACAAACACTACGAGGCATATTGCAAGACCTTCGACCGTTGCGGTCTGCAGTACAGCGTGGTGGAGGCGCATTCCGGCGCGATGGGCGGCTCACAATCGCACGAGTTTATGGTCGCTTCCGATGCCGGCGAGGATTACGTAGTGCGCTGCCCCGGCTGCAAGTACGCGGCGAATCTCGAAAAAGCCGGGTCGCGCGCGACACCACCGCTGGCCGCCGATCCGGAAGGCGATTTCTCACCCGAGCCGTTTCACACGCCTGGGCAGAAGACTATCGACGATCTCTCGAAATTCACGGGCCTGCCGGAATCCTCGCAGATGAAAAGCCTGGTGCTGATCGCCGATGGCAAGCCGGTGCTGGCGCTCGTGCGCGGCGATCATTCTCTCAGCGAAACGAAATTTTCGTCAGCGATCCAGGCCATTGAATTCCGGCCCGCGCATCCGGAAGAGATCCGCGATTTGTTTGGCGCAGAGGCAGGATCGCTGGGTCCAGTGGGCGTCAAGAACATGCGCGTGATCGCGGACGAAGCGCTGCAAGGCCGCCGCAACATGATCGCCGGCGCGAACAAGGACGACTATCACTTGCGCCACGTCACGCCCGGCGAGGATTTTGAGCCGGAGTATTTTGATCTCCGCGCCGTAGCCGCGGGAGACGCCTGCCTGGTCTGCGGAACCGCTCTTGAGCTGATCAAGTGCGTCGAGATCGGCCACATCTTCAAGCTCGGCTATCGCTATTCGGAAACCATGGGCCTGCGCGTGCTCAACGAAGCGGGCGAAGAAGTGAAGGTGATCATGGGATCCTACGGCATCGGGGTCGAGCGCATTCTGAGCGCGGCCATCGAGCTGTATCACGATAAGGATGGCATGGCGCTGCCGCCCGCGATTGCTCCCTTCGACGTGGTGGTGACGCCGGTGAATTACTCCGACGCCGCCCAACGTACTGCCGCCGAAGAAATCTACGAGGATTGCCGCAAGGTGGATCTCGACGTGCTGCTCGACGATCGCGACGAACGGCCAGGCGTCAAGTTCAAGGATGCGGACCTGATCGGAATTCCGTGGCGTATCACCGTCGGCAAGAAACTGGCGCAGGGCCAGGTAGAAGTGGTGGATCGCCGTACCAAGAAGTCGGAAGATGTCGCCAAGGAGTATGCCGCAGCGTTTGTTGCCGCGCAGATCGCCAAATGAGCGTGGATTGGGCGGCGGCCCGCGCTGAGTTTCCCGCGCTGGCCAATTGGACATATCTCAACACCGCAACTTTCGGCCAATTACCGCGCCGCGCTACCGAAGCCGTCGCTCAGCATTTCGCGCATCGCGATGAGCTGGCCTGTTGGGACTTTCTAGATTGGTTCCACGATGTCGACCGGCTGCGCGCCAAGATCGGGCGGCTGATCAGATGCCAGCCCGAAGATGTCGCCTTCGCTCCGAACACTGCTGCGGCGCTGGCGATTTTGCTCAACGGTCTGGATTGGCGAGCGGGCGACCGCATCCTGACTTTAGAGCACGAGTTCCCGAACAATCTCTATGCGCCAGGCTTGGTCGCGAACAGCGGCGTGGAGATGATCGAATGTCCCTGGGAGCGGCTCTACGAATCGGTGGATTCCCGTACTCGCTTGGTGGCGATCAGCTCGGTTAATTACAATAACGGCTTCGCTCCGCCGTTGGAAGAGCTCTCCGCCTTTCTGCACCAACGCGGCGTGCTGTTGTTCATCGATGGCACACAGAGCATGGGCGCGCTCCGATTCGATGCCAGCCGCATCCGGCCGGACATGCTTGCCGTTCATGGCTACAAGTGGCTGATCTCGCCCAATGGCGCGGGATTCTTCTATGTCCACCCGGAGCTGCGGGCGCGTCTGCGTCCCAACGTGCTCGGCTGGCGCAGTCATCGCGACTGGCGGAATGTCGACAACCTGCACCATGGTGTTCCGGAGCTGACGGAGAGCGCCGAGAAATACGAAGGCGGTTGGGTGTCCGTTCCGCTGCTCTACGCGATGGAGGCCTCCATCGACCTGGTGCTGGAGATCGGCACGGAGGTTATCGAGCAGCGTGTGCTGGAGTTGGCCTCGAAAACGCGCGACATCCTGCGCGGATTCGGTGCCAGCGTCGATACCTGCGCCTCGCCCATCGTCGCCGCGCGATTCGAGAATCGCGACGTCTCCGCCCTGGCGCGCGCCCTCAAAGAAAAGCGAGTCCTGGTCGCCGCCCGCCGCGGCCACCTGCGAGTATCGCCACATTTCTACAACAACGAAGCGGATTTGGACAAGCTATCGACTGCGCTCCGGGACCTGTTGTAACTGTCGCCCAACCGGTACAATGTAACAACATCGCCATGCGCGCCAAACCCACTCACGCTCCCAACTCGCGGAAAGCTCGCTTTCCCAAACGGCCGATTCCAGTCCGAAAACCGCGCGAGGGTTGGGCCGAATCCTTTGCAGCCATGGCGAAACGAGGCGACGATCGCCTGCTTCTCGATCACACGCCCAACGAGTTCGATCGTGTTGAATGGACCTGGTGAAGCATTTACCCTGCGGTCGTTGCACCGGAACCCGTAGCCGAGCCGCGACCATCGGGAGCGGTTTTCGCGGCCTGTCAACCACAACACCTAATCCGGCACGTACTGCCGCAAATACCGGTGCGCCATCTTGAACCCCGTCTTGAAATCGTCCGAGAAATCCGGACCCTGGTGCGCCTCGCCGTACAACGCATCCTCATGCTCAATGCTCATCGCCCCCGTATAGCCCGCGCCTTGCAGCACCGTGAAAAACTCCGCCCAGTTGATGGACCCCATGCCCGGGATGCGGTACCGCCACCACTGCGCGCGATTCACCGGATTGATCCCGCAACGCCGCAGCACGTCCCAGCGGATCTCGGTGTCCTTCAAATGGACGTCGTAGATCCTATCCACGAAATCGCGCGCGGCCTGGATCGGGTCCATCATCTGCCACACCAGGTGCGACGGATCGTATTGCAGCCCCACATACGGCGAATTGCCAAAGCCTTTGAACAGCGCTTCGAAACCAACCGGACTGGTGGCGATGTTCGGTCCACCCGGCCAAGGCTCCCACAAAATCCGCACGTGGTTCCGCTCGCACGCCGGAAAATACTGCTCGGTGTAGACGCGGACGATCTCATCCACCTGCGTCTGGAACGGCTTCTGCGCATCCTTGCCGGAGCATGTCCCGATAAACGGCACGCCCATCCTCCCGGCCAGCTCGATGGCTTTCACGAAGTAGGCATTGTCGCGCGCGCGTTGCGACGCATCCGCCGCAATGTGATTCTGCGTCACCTGAAATGCCGACACATGCATGCTATACCGCGCCAGGATCGCCTTCACGCTCTCGGTTTTCTCGTCGGTGATGGTGCTGGCGTCGAGCGGCGACTTCGGATCCGCGCCCAGGATCATGTTGGTGAATCCCTCCTGGTGCGCGAATGCCACGTTGGCCTCCGTGAAGGGCCCCAGCACTCCCAGCTTCGGTTTCCATTCCTTCGGCGTCGACTGGCGTTGCGCCTGCGCAGCCGCCGCAACAGCAAACGTACCCATCAACGTGCGTCTAGTCATGCCCACGATTGTACAGTTTTAGGCTACGCGCCCACGTACCGCGCGTACAGGCTCCGGGCGATCCCCACATCCGTGGTCCCCTTCACGATCGCGCGTCCGTCGGGAAAAATCGTCAGCACGTAGGGCGGCATTTCGAATCGCAGCGCGAACTCATTCGCCCGCACCAACCCCAGTGGACCCAGGCGCTCGGCCAAGTCCCGCAGATCCAGCGGACGATTGCGCTCGTGGATTTGAACCGCGTTTTGCCCGCATAGGCTCACCGGCGCGCGCCCCTGTCCATGCAAATATGGAAACTCCGCTCGCCCACACGCCGGACACTGCGCATCAGGCCCCGGCTGCGCCACTTGCCGGACCTCCCCGCTCCAAATATCTACGGTTGTGATCTTGCTGGAAGGCTCCGCGCCACACAAGATCTTCATTGCCTCGCCGGCTTGCATACTCGCAATCAGCGCGGTAATTGCCCCCAACACCCCGGCGGTCTCGCACGTCGGCTGCACCCCGCCCGGCCGGTCCGGATAGATACATCGCAGGCATGATGTTTTCCCCGGCAGCACCGTCATGGTGATCCCGTAGCTTCCCACCGCCGCCCCATAGATCCACGGCCGCCCGCGGCTCACCGCGAAATCGTTCATCAAATACCGCGTCTCGAAATTATCCGTACCGTCCAGAATCAGGTCGACATCGCCCAACAAATCCTCGACATTCGACGCCGTCAGATCCGCCACCGCCGGCTCCACCCGCACCCCCGAGTTGATCAAAGCGATCTTCCGCGCCGCGGCAATCGCCTTGGGCAGCCCCTGCTCCACGTCGCACTGGTCGAACAACCACTGCCGCTGGAGATTGCTCAGCTCGACATAATCCCGGTCGACGATCCGCATCCAGCCGACACCAGCCCGCGCCAGCGCGCCTGCCAGGAAACTTCCTAGTGCCCCGCAACCTACCACCGCCACGCGTGCGTCCAAAAGGCGTAGCTGTCCCGCTTCCCCGATTCCTTGGAACAAAATCTGACGTGAGTAACGCTCCCAATCCCCCGGAGTCATACATCCGAATGGTAACAGCCGATGCGCTAAGATGGTCGCTGGTGTCGACCCGGCCGGGCGTGTGGATTGCTGTGTTCGTCGCCCTGGTCTGGCACCCTCTCCAGGCGGCTTCTGAGTTGTATGAGGGCAAGCCCATTGCCGCTATCCGCTTCGATCCCGAGACCCAGCCCCTCAAGCCCGACCAACTCCTCGCGCTCATCCCGCTACGCCCCGGTCAACCGCTGCACAGTTCCCAAGTACGGGATGCCATCCAGCGCCTCTACGCCACCGGCGAGTATGCCGACATCGCCGTCGATGCCACCCTGACCTCCTCCGGCGTAATCGTCAAGTTCCTTACTAAGCCGACTTACTTCATCGGACACGTTCAAGTGACCGGTGTGCCGGAACCTCCCACGCATGGCCAATTAGTGGTGTCCACGCGTCTTCAGTTAGGTGCAGCCTATTCCGACGCCGACCTGAAACGCGCCGCCGACCAGCTCGCTGAAATCCTCAAGCGAAACGGCTTCTACCACGCCGGCATCAAACCCGAGACGTTGTTCGACGATGCCACACAGCAGGTGAAAATCGAATATGCCGTCGATCCCGGAAAGCGCGCGCGATTCGATGGCGTCATCGCCACCGGACGCACCGAGCGTTCCACCGATAGCATCATCCGCTCCACCGGCTGGAAGCGCCGCCCGTTCGGTTGGTTCGGCTGGAAGGCCATGAATGAAAAGCTAGTCCAAACCGGCCTCGATGGCGTCCGTACATGGTACACAAACCACAGCCGCTTGTTAGCCAAAGTGACGCTGGACGACCTGAATTATCATCCCGAGTCCAACACGGTGACCCCCAAACTAGCCATCGACAGCGGGCCGGAGGTCGCCGTCCGCGTGCGCGGCGCAAAGGTATCGAACGGTAAACTGCGCACCCTGCTGCCCATCTATCAGGAGCGCACCGTCGATAAAGACCTGTTGGTTGAAGGTACCCGCGACCTCACCGCCTTCTTACAGTCGCAAGGTTACTTCGACGCCGCCGTCACTTATAACATCGCGCAGCCTCCGAATGGCGACCAGTTGATTGACTACCAGGTAGACAAAGGTGTTCGCCACAAGATAGTCACGCTGGAGATTCAGGGCAACCACTTCTTCGACAAAGACACTCTGCGCGAGCGCATGACCGTTATGCCTTCCTCGTTTCTCCGCTTTCGATACGGGCGCTATAGTAAGCAATACCTGGAACGCGATCTCAACACCATCCGCGATCTTTACCGCGGCAACGGATTTCGCGAGGTGGAGGTCAGCTCGCGGGAAGTGGACGACTACCAGGGAGTCAATGGTCACTTGGCCATCTTCATCGACATCAAAGAAGGCCCGCAGTGGTTTGTGTCCAAGCTCGATTTCCAGGGTGTCGCCGAGGCCGACCGCGCGTATCTGCTTTCCATTCTGCATTCCACTGAAGGACAGTCCTACAGCGAACTCAACGTCGCCTCCGACCGCGACAGCATCCTCGACTACTACTTCAACAACGGCTACCCCGCCGCCAAGTTTGAATTCACCTCTACGCCGGCCGCGGAGCCGAACCGCGTTGCCCTGAAATTCATCGTCACTCCCGGGGATCGCGTCTATGTTCGCGGTGTCCTGGTCAGCGGTCTGGAGCGAACCAAGCGCGATCTTGTCGACCAACGCATCAGTCTCAAGCCCGGCGATGCGCTCTCCCAGAACCAGATCACCGGCAGCCAACGCCGTCTTTACGATCTCGGGATTTTCGCCAAAGTCAACGCCGCCATCCAGAATCCCGATGGCGAAGAGCCCACCAAGTATGTCCTCTATTCTCTGGAGGAAGCCGGCCGCTATTTGCTGAATGTCGGTTTCGGCGCGGAGCTGGGTCGCATCGGCGGCGGCACTACTTCGCTGGATTCGCCTGCCGGTACTACTGGCTTCAGCCCCCGCATATCCTTCGGTATCAGCCGCCTCAATTTTCTGGGATTGGGCCATACCCTCAGCCTCCAGACCCGTCTCTCCACGCTGGAACAGCGCGCGCTGGCCAACTACCTGGCGCCGCAGTTCAAAGGAAATCCCAACCTCAATCTGCAATTCTCCGGCGTGTTCGATATCTCGCACGACGTCCGCACCTTTTCGTCGCGCCGCGAGGAAGGCTCCGTTCAATTGGGCCAGAAGTTGACGCGCGCCAATTCGGTGCAATACCGCTATACGTTTCGCAAGGTAAATGTTCTGGGAACCCCGCTCATTACTCCCGAACTGATTCCCCTACTCTCGCAACCAGTGCGCGTCGGCTTCTTCTCCATGACTTTCATTCAGGACCGCCGCGACGATCCACTGGACGCCCATCGCGGCATCTACAGCACGGTGGACATCGCGCTGGCCAACAGCGCCTTCGGATCCCAAACCGGATTCGGCCGCATGATCATGCAGAACTCCAGCTACCATCAGCTCCGGAAGGGCCTGGTGCTGGCCCGTACTACCAGCTTCGGAGTGATCGAACGCTACGCTGGCCTGGCGCAAATCCCTCTAGCCGAGCGATTCTTCGCGGGCGGCGTTACCTCGAATCGCGCCTTCCCGAATTTTCAGGCCGGGCCGCGCGACTTGGTCACCGGGTTCCCCATCGGAGGCACCGCGCAATTGTTCAACACCGTCGAACTGCGCTTCCCCCTGATTGGCGATAACATCGGCGGAGTCGTATTCAACGACATGGGCAACGTCTACTCCCGCCTCGGCAACATCAGCTTGCGATTCCACCAAAACGGCCTGCAGGATTTCGACTACGGTGTCCAGGCCTTCGGTTTCGGCATCCGCTACCGCACCCCGATCGGCCCAGTCCGCGGCGATTTCTCGCTAAGTCCCAACCCGCCGCGCTTCTTCGGATTCCAAGGAACCACCAACCAATTGCTCTTCGGCGGTGGATCGCAAGTGGTCCAACGCATCAGTGTCTTCCAATTCCACTTCTCGTTAGGGCAGGCCTTCTAATGCGGAAAGAATCCACAAGCCAGCAGGCAGCCGCGGTTGCACGAGACAGAAACTCGTTGTGTCAGCTACCGATCATCAGCCTGTGGGGCAGGTTGCCAACCTGCGCGCGATTGTTAATCGCGCTTCGCCAAGCGGATTACCAACGCGCTGCAGGTTATCAACCTGCCCCACAGTCGACCGATCCAGTGGGTCAAGGGCGAGTTTCTGGAGAGAAGCCAGAATCCAGAATAAGATCGGCAACCTTGCGCCCGCGGCCTTCTGGATTGTGGATTCCGGCTCCTGGATTCCTCGCGCGGTTCGTTCTCCTTGCCACTTGCTTACTCCTCAACCCCGGGATACAAGCAGAAGTCATCGACCGCATCGCCATCTCCGTCGGCAACAAGATCATCGCCCAAAGCCAAATCGACGAAGAGATCCGCCTCACCGCTTTTTTGAACAAGGCCAAACTCGATCTCAACGCCGAAGAGCGGAAGAAGGCCGCCAGCCGTCTCATCGAGCAGACCCTGGTCCGGCGCGAGATGGATCTGAGCCGCTACCCGCTACCGGACCCCAGCGAAGCCGCCGCGGCCTTGAAGAGCCTGAAGGCGGGCTATCCATCCCCAGCGCAATATCAGCAGGCCTTGCAGCAGTACGGAGTCACCGAAGAGGATCTCCTCGGACGTCTGGAATGGCAGATGACGCTGATGCACTTCATCGACTTCCGCTTCCGCCCCGGCATTCAGGTCCCCGACGCGGACATGCAGGCTTACTATCAGCAGCAGCTTGCCAAGTGGCAGCAGCAGGGCACGAAGCCAATCCCCACATTCGACGACTCGCGCGAAAGCATCGAGCAGATCCTCACCGAGCAGCGCATCGACCAGGCCGTCGATAAGTGGCTGTCCGAAACGCGCGGTCAGGTTCCCATCCGCTACCTCGACGAGGCATTGCAATGAGCCGTCGCAAGAAGACCGTCCTCTACACGTTACTCGGCGTCATCGGCCTCGCTCTCGCCACTTTCTTCGTAGCGCTCTTTCTGGTGCAAACCGACTGGTTCAAGAACAAGGTGCGCGCCAAGATTATCGACGCTGCAGAGACCGCGTCCGGCGGCCGGGTGGAGATCGGCAGCTTCAACTACAACTGGCATAATCTGACCGCCGAAGTCGCGCCGTTCGTCATCCACGGCAAAGAGCCCCCCAACGCACCGCCATTCCTGCGCGCCGACAAGATCCAAATCGGCCTGAAAATCATCTCCGTGATGAAGAAGCAGTTCGACGTCGCATCGCTGACAGTGGAGAAGCCGCAGCTTTACATTGTTGTCGCGCCCGATGGAACCACCAACGTCCCGACGCCCAAAGTTCCCAGCCAAACGAAAGAAAATTTTGCCGAGCAGCTACTCGATCTGAAAGTCCAGCATTTCGATGTGCACGACGGCTTTGCCCGATACAACGACCAACAGATCCCGCTCGATCTGCATTGCGAACATCTTCGCGCCTCGTTGATCTACGAATCCGCTGGCCCGCGCTACACCGGCGAGCTCTCGTCGCATCAGGTTCATACCTCATCCCCCCAATGGAAGGGCCCGCTCGCCTTCGATTTCGACGCCAAGGCCGCGCTCGAACAGAATCGCATCGTGGTGCAGCAGGCCAAGCTGACCAACGCCGATTCCGAAGTGGAAATCAACGGCGTCGTGAACAATCTTTCGCAACCCCACGCCGGCTTCAACGTGACCGCACGTGCGGCGGTGAAAGAGCTGAATAAGACCTTCGGTCTGGGCCTGGAATCGCACGGGACGTTAGCTTTTCAGGGGAAGGCCGACGCCGATTTCAGCCCCTTCCAGTACACCCTCGCTGGTGAGCTGAAGGGCAGCGGCCTCGGCTACGCTTATCGCGAAGTCGCGATTCGCAACGTCGGGCTATCCTCCCGGCTCGAAATGGACGCCAAGAAGATCAACTTCCCCGACCTCCAGATCTCAGCGCTGCACGGCCATTTCCGCGGCGCGGCGGAACTGCTCGATTTCAAGAAACTCAATGTCCATGGTACGGCCAAGGGTTTTTCGCTCCGCGAGGTGGCGAAGCTCGGGTCTCGCGAAACCGGCGAATTGAACGGAACTCTCGACGGATCCATCAGCCTGGAAGGAGTGTTCGCGCGCGCCGGTCTCGCTGGCGTCATCGCCCAAGCGAAGATGGACATCACGCCCGGCACCGGAGGCGTTCCGGTTCAAGGCGCGGTCCAGATTCGCTACGACCAACGCGCCGGCACGGTTCAACTGGGTAATTCCGAGGTGAACTTGGGTTCTACTCATATCGGTGCATCCGGAACGCTCGGCCAAACAATGCAGGTCCAAGTCCTTTCCAAAAACCTGAACGATTTCCTGCCCCTGTTTCCGATTTTCGGCGAGGAGCCTCCCAAGCAATTGCCGGTCGCTCTTCACGGCGGCGTCGCGCGCCTGGATGGTACGGTCACCGGGCCGCTCGCCAATCCGCGAGTTTCGGGCAAAGCCGACGTCACCCAGTTCGCGCTCGACAAGCGGGACTTCGATCATTTCGTCACCACCTTCGATATCGATAAGTCGTCTGCCGACCTGCACACCCTCACCTTGGATCAAGGCAAAATGCGCGTCGAGGGCCAGGGCCGAATTGGCCTCCAGGATTGGAAACTCGAAGACTCCAGCACCATTTCCGCGCTGCTCTCCGTCCAGGGGGCCGACATTCAGAAGCTGCTCGTAGAGGCCGGCAGCACCGATAAAGCGCCGGTCAGCGGCACCATGTCCGCCACCTTGCACGTCAGCGGCACGTTTGAATCGCCTCTGGTCAACGGCAATGTCGATCTCCAGAACGTCACCGCTTACGACCAGTATTTCGACCGCGTCCGCGCCGATGTCACCGCCACCGGCACTGCTCTCGAAGTGGCCAATGGCGATCTCCGCAGCGGCAACACGCGCATCGCCGTGAGCGGCGCGTACAATCATCCGGCAAATGACTGGAAGGATGGTGCCGTGCGCTTCGACGTCTCCAGCAGCAAGGTCAATCTCGCGCAGATAAAACAGGTTCAGGATTTCCGCAAGGGGCTCGGCGGTGAACTGGATCTCAAAGCCACCGGCACGGCCAAAGTGGTGAAGGGCGAATTCAGCCTCGCCTCACTCAATGGCCACTTCTCGCTCAAAAACGCGGTGCTCGACGGTCGCCCCTACGGCAACCTGGAACTGACTGCCGCCACGCGCCTCCCCATGCTGACCCTCGACGCGAAAGTGGACTTGAAGGGAATTCAAATCACTGGCAGCGGCGAGTGGCGTATGGATGGCGATTATCCAGGCCAGGCCCGCATTCAGATTCCTCGTGTCACCTTTGCCACTCTCCACGATTTGTGGCCCGGCGATTTGCAGCGGAAAGACCTGCCTTTTGAGGGTTTCATTCAAGGCGAGGCCACCATCACCGGCGCGCTCAACAAGCCCAGCGACATGAAAGGCGTGGTGACGCTCTCCACCGTGCAAGTCAGTGCCGGCCCCAATGTTCATCCTTCTGCCGGTACTGGCGCCCAGGACCTGGTGCTGAAGAATTCGCAGCCTGTCCGCTTCGAAGGTACGCTCAAGAGTATCGACATCCGCAGTGCCGACTTTGTTGCCAAGGACACCACGCTCAGCGCCACTGGACGTCTGGCGCTCGATTCCAAGAATCCCTGGGATCTCGCCGTCAAGGGCCGCATCAATCTCACCATCCTGCAGATTTTCAATCCCGATCTGATCGCCTCCGGTGTGTCCGTCATCAACATGGGCGTGCGCGGTGCGCTCACCGAACCGCAGGTGGATGGTCGCCTGGAGCTGCAGAACGCCTCGCTGTTCCTTCCCGATCTTCCGAACGGGGTGGATCAAGCCAACGGCGTCATCCTTTTCGACCGGAATCGCGCCACAGTGCAAACCCTCACCGCCGTCACTGGCGGTGGGCAAGTGACCTTCGAATCCGGCGGTTTCGTAGGATTCCGTGGCCAGGCGCTGGTTTACAATTTACGCGCCACGGCCCGTCAGGTGCGCTACCGGTCGCCCGACGGAGTCAGCGTCACCGTGAACGCCAGGCTTAACTTGATCGGTACGTCGGATAAGAGTGTCCTCTCCGGAAACGTCATCGTCGAGCGAGCCACTTTCAATCCGCGCACCGACGTAGGCACCCTGCTCGCCTCCACCGCGAAGCCGGTATCGGTGGCCACCACGCCGAACGAATACCTGCGCGGGCTTCAGTTCGATATCAGCGTCATCAGCTCCCGCCATCTGGAAGTGGAGACGTCGCTGACACGCAACATTTCGGCCGACGCCAACCTGCATGTGCGCGGCTCTCCGGAGCGTCCCGTCGTACTCGGAAACATCAGCGTCAGTTCGGGCCTGATCGAGTTCTTCGGCAACAAGTACACCATCTCGCGCGGCGAGGTGAACTTCTACAACCCATCGAAGGTGGACCCCATCATCGACATGGATCTGGAAACGCAAGTGCGCGGCGTCGTTGTCGACATCAGTTTCTCCGGCTCCCTCAACAAGCTGAACTTCTCCTATCGCTCCGATCCACCGCTCCAGACCAATGAGATAATTGCCCTGCTGGCCGTGGGCCGCGCGCCGCAGACCGTAGGCGGCCTGGCCTCGAGCCAAACCACGGGAAGCTCCAACTATTTGGCCACCGGCAGCAACGCCCTGCTCGGCCAGGCCATCGCCCCTGCGTCCGGACGACTGCAGCGATTCTTCGGCGTCAGCCACATCAAGATCGATCCGCAACTCACCGATATCACCTCAGTCCCGCAAGCGCGCCTCACGCTGGAGCAGCAAGTCTCGACAGATATCACCCTGACCTACATCACCAACCTCGCGCGCACCGACCAGCAAATCGTCCGCGTGGAATGGGACTTCAGCAAAAAATGGTCGGTAGTAGCCCTGCGCGATGAAAACGGCGCATTCGGGATCGACTTCCAATACCGCAAGCGCTTCAAATAGTATGCGTACGCCTTGCGGCTACAAAAACGCATACCCAGACTGATCGATACCTGGATCGTCTATACTTGCAGCAATGGCTCACCAAGACCGGCTCCGACACCGTTGGAATTCAATTTGAAATCGCGGTCGCCGCCAAACCGGATTTCTTCACCACTCACACTCAAGCCACCGCCCGCCGTAAATGACTTATGCTCGCCACTAACATCGATGAAGTAATCGCCACGCTCACCGGCATCATCGACGATGCCCGCGCCAGTGCCAGCCGCCTCGGCTACTTCCCCGCGCTCTACCGCCGCGTGACCCAAAGCGTGAAGGAAGGCATCGCCGCCGGCCGATTCCAGAATGGACCGCTGATCGAGCGCCTGGATGTCGCCTTCGCCAATCGCTATCTCGACGCCATTGCGCAGTATCAAGGCGGCGGCCAGCCGACGCGAAGCTGGGCTGTTGCGTTCAAAGCCACGCACGACCCGTTTCCACTGATTGTCCAGCAACTCCTCGCCGGGATAAGCGCGCACATCAATCTCGATCTCGGCATCGCCACCGCGGCTGTCGCGCCCGGCGATCAACTTCCCGGCATCCAGACCGACTTCGATCAGATCAATGCTGTTCTCGCCTCGCTGGTCGGCACGGTGGAAAAGGAAATCGCCGAGGTGTCGCCGGCCATCGGTTTGCTGGAGGAACTCGGCATGCGCACAGAAACAACTATCATCAATTTCGATCTGACCACGGCTCGGGATCTGGCGTGGTTCCACGCGCAGCGGCTAACCATGACGCCGCCGAATGGAATCGACTCGGTGATTGCTGAAATGGATATCGCAGTGGCCGCTTTCGGTGAGTTAGTCGCGCACCCCGGGCCGGTAATTGATGCTGTGCTTGAGCCGATTCGTCTGGTGGAAAGCGACAATATCCGCCGGGTGATCGATGTGTTGGCTAGTCCTGCTGCAGATTGAAAGAAACTAACAGGCGAAAGCCTGTGCCTGGAGTTTCCACATTTCCAAAACACACACTAAAAGTCTGGTGCTACCTCTTACAACAACTGATGAGCGCGTGGTAGCACAGGCTTTAGCCTGTGTCTGGAGTTTCTACATTTCCAGCACGTACGGACTTTAGTCTGTGCGCTAGAACGCGAGCACGCGGTCCATCTCTGCCGCCAACGTTTCCACCTGCGGTAGAATCTCATTCTCCAGTTGCGGGTTGTACCCGACCCAGGTGTCCAGCGCAGCCACCCGCCGAGGCGGTGCATCCAGATGCTCGAACAGCTCGTTGGCGATCCGAGCCACAATCTCCGCGCCGTACCCGAACGACAAACAATCCTCGTAGGCGACGATCACACGATTCGTTTTCTCCACCGATGCGCGAATCGCTTCCCAATCGTACGGCGAGAGCGACCGCAGATCGATCACCTCGACAGTCTTCTCCGGATTCCGCTGCTCCACCTGCAAAACCGCTTGCAGCGACTTCTGCACCAGCGCGCCGTAGGTGACCACCGTCAAGCTCTGCCCGCTCTTCACCACCTTCGCCTTGCCGAACGGAATCGTATAATCCGGCCCCGGATGCGGTGAGCGGTTGTACGGCTCGCGATACAACTTCTTGTGTTCCAGAAACAGCACTGGATCGTCGCCGCGAATCGCGGTCCTCAGCAATCCGCAAGCGTCGAGTGCATTGGACGGCATCACCACCCGCAGTCCAGGAATGTGCGCGAAAATCACCTCGCCGCACTGGCTGTGATAAATCGCTCCGCCTTGCAGATACCCGCCGATGGTCACGCGAATCACTACCGGCGCGCTGAACCCGTTGTTCGACCGCCAGCGCATCGTCGCCAGTTCGTCGCGAATTTGCATCATCGCCGGCCAGATATAGTCGAAAAACTGCACCTCCGGGACGGGCTTCAATCCGCGTGTCGCCAGGCCGATCGCGCGTCCAACAATCGAAGCTTCAGCCAGCGGACTATTGAAGCAACGCGGCGCACCGAATTTCACCTGCAGACCAGCGGTCGCTTTGAACACGCCGCCTTTTCCCTTCACCTCGGCCAGATTCGCTTCCCGGCTACAGTCGGCCACATCCTCGCCAAAAACCAAGATGCGCGGATCGCGCCGCATCTCTTCGTGCATCGTTCGGTTGATGGTGTCGACCATGGTGCGAGGATCGCCGGTGAACTTCGGCTCGGTTTCAAACTCCGCCGACGTCGGGTCCACTTTGTCGGAATAGAGATACTGCAGAGCCGAGCCCTTCGCCGGCGGATCGGCGCGCAGCACGCGGTCCGTGGCTTCCTGGATCTCCTTGTCGATCTCGTGCACAATCCGCTGCAACGCGTGACGGTCGAGAATCCCTTCCGCGATCAACCATTCCGGAAACTTGATGATGGGGTCGCGCGCTTCCTCGACCGCGCGCTCCGCCTTAGTCTTGTACAATCGCTCGTCGTCGGACAGCGAATGCGAATAGGGCCGCGTGACCCTGGCGTGTACCAACGCTGGACCCTTGCGCGCCCGCGCATAAGCCGCGGCCTCGAACATCGCGCGGTAGGACGCTATGAAATCGGTGCCGTCCACTTCAATACGTTTGAGATTCGAGAAGCCGGACAACAACTGCGCGACGTTCCCGCCCGCGGTTTGTTTCTCCACGGGAACCGAAATTGCGTAGCCGTTGTCTTCAATCAAAAAAACCAGCGGCAGATTTTCCAAACAAGCTGCGTTGACGGATTCCCAGAACTCGCCCTCGCTGGTCGCTCCTTCGCCGCTACACACCAGCGTCACTTCATCGGAGGAGGGATCCAGATACCGGTAAGCCTGCGCGCACCCGACGGCCTGCACATACTGCGTTCCGGTGGGCGACGACCCGGAAACGATATGCATCTCAGGCGATCCCCAGTGCGATGGCATCTGCCGACCGCCCGAAGAAGGGTCGGCGCCCGCGCCAACCGAACCAAGCAGCGTCTGTTCCGCGGTAAAGCCCAGCATCAAGCTGAGCGCGCGATCGCGATAGTACAGGTAAAACCAATCGTGACCAGCTCGAAACACCAGGCCTGCCGCCGCTCCGGCTGCTTCGTGTCCCGCTCCGCTGATCTGAAAAAAAATGCGATTCTGCCGCTTGAGCAGAATCTCCCGGTCGTCGAGGCGCCGTGCCATATACATCGCGCGATAAGCCCGGATCAGGTCTTCCCGCGCGGGCGCAAGGCTCACCGAAGGTTCTAAGCTGGTTGGCGTTGCCATCGGTTGTTCGGATTCTCCAGTCCTAGTTTAGCGGAAGGTGCCAGGTGTTAGGTGCCAGGTGTTAGGGAAGGATGCGGCTGCGCCGCAGCTTTCTTGTCTCGCGCCCCTGGGAACTCAGAACACTCCTAGCACCTAGCACCTAACACCTAACACCTGGCACCTTCCGCCACACTGTGAAAGCCACTCCCACTTCCCACGCCCGGCCCGATCCGCCATAATAGTGATATATGAAATCGCTGGCCCCTCTTGTGATTCTCGGATGCGCGTTCTCCTTTGCCGCCGATATCGGCACCGTGGAAGAGATCATCGCCAAATGCAATGGCGACATTATTACCCGCGGCGACATCGAACGTAGCCGCAAGGAATTGGCCGACGGACTGCGGCGCGAAGGACTCACCGGAATGCCGCTCCAAACAGCTTTTGCCGACCGTGAGAAAAACCTGCTGCGCGACAAGATCGATCAGTTGCTGCTCACCCAGAAGGCCAAGGACTTGGATATCAAAGTGGACACCGAAATCTCCAAGCGCCTGGCCACTATCCAGAAGGACGCTAATATTGCCGATCCCGAAAAGTTCCAGGCATACGTCCGCGAACAGACCGGCATGCCCTTTGAGGACTTCAAGCAGGAAATGAAGAACGATCTGTTGCGGCAGCACGTCATCCGCCAGGAAGTCGGCAGCAAGGTGAACATCAAGCACGACGAGATCGAAAAATACTACAACGAGCACAAAACGGAATTCATCCGCCAGGAGCGAATGTTCCTGCGCGAGATTCTGGTCTCTACTGAAAACAAGGACGCCGCTGGAATCGCCGCCGCCGAGAAGAAGGCCAAGGACCTGGTGGCGCGCGCGCGAAAAGGCGAACGGTTCCCGGAGATGGCCCGCGATAATTCCGACGCCGTCACCGCCAAGGGCTACGGAGAGTTGCCGCCGTTCAAGAAAGGCGAATTGAACAAACTTCTGGAAGACCAGGTCTGGAACCAGCCAAAGGGCTACGTCACCGATCCCATCCGCATCGACGCGGGCTTCGAAATCCTGCGCGTCGAAGAGCATCAAAAGGCCGGACAGGCCGAAATGGCCGATGTCGAAAACGAAATTATGGAGAAGTTGTACGAGCCGCGCATGACCCCGAAAGTACGCGAGTACCTGACCACTTTGCGTCAATCTGCGTTCCTGGAAATCAAATCCGATTGGATTGACACCGGCGCCGCGCCTGGCAAGGACACGGCCTGGGTGGATCCGGCTCAGTTGAAGCCGGAGACCACAACGAAGGCGGAGGTTCAGTCGCAATCGAAACACAAGAAGCTGCTGTGGGCCATCCCCATTCCTGGAACCAAGGCGAAGACTACCAGCACCTCGCACTAGTTTCATGAAGTCGCCGTACGTTACCGAGCTGAAGCCGAACCAGATGGTGACCACCACCTTCCTGGTGCAAGGCAAAGACGTGCGGCAGAAGAAATCGGGCGAGCCTTACCTGTCGCTGCTGTTGGGCGACCGCACCGGCGAGGTCGACGCCAAGATGTGGGATAACGTCGGCGAGGTCCTGGATACCTTCCAGCGCGACGATTTCGTCAGAGTGAAAGGGCTGCTCCAGATTTTTCAGAACCGGCCGCAACTCACCATCCACAAGATGACGCGCGTGCTGGATTGCGATGTCGACTTCGCCGATTATTTTCCCGCCTCCACGCGCGATCCGATGGACATGTTCGCGGAGTTGCGTGGTATCGTGGCCGCCGTTGGCAATCCGCATCTGCGCTCTCTGCTGGAGGCGTTCCTCGACGACGAACCACTGGCGCAAATGTACCGCACTGCGCCGGCCGCCAAGCACGTGCATCATGCTTACCTCGGCGGTTTGCTCGAACACGTACTCTCGGTCTGCCAGCTCTGCCGCGTGATGGCCGCGCACTACAGTTACATCGACCTGGATCTGCTGATGACCGGCGCCATCCTGCACGACATCGGCAAAGTCGCCGAGCTGACCTACGATCGCAGCTTCGGCTACAGCTCCGAAGGCCAGTTGCTGGGCCATATCATCATCGGCATGCGGTTCCTGCATGAGAAGCTACAGCGCTTCCCGGAGTTTCCGCCCAAGCTACGGATACTGGTGGAGCATCTGATCCTGAGTCATCACGGCGAGCTGGAGTTTGGTTCGCCGAAAGTCCCGCTGTTTCCCGAGGCGCTGCTGCTGCATCATCTGGATAATCTCGATTCCAAGATGGAATGCATGCGATCGCTGCTGGAGAAGGATCGTCACGTCGAAGGTTGCTGGACGGGCTACAATCCGTCGCTGGAGCGGTCCATTCTGAAGAAGGCGAAGTATCTCGCCGATGAACCGGCGGACGCGCCCGCTCAGGCCGTCGCTGCGCCTGCACCGCCGCACGCTCCTTCCCGAGCGCCCGAGCCCGGTTCTCTCTTCGCTGAAAAATTGCAGCAGGCCATTCGCAAGGATTCCTCGAATGGCTAGAAACGGCGTACGCGAGATCCCCCCACCGCTTGAAGTGGAGTGCCTTAAGATTCTCTGGAAACTGGGCGAGGGCAATGTGCGCGACGTGCGCGAAGCTTTAACCGGCAGCCGCGATCTGGCCTACACCACGGTGATGACCGTGCTCGACCGCTTGTCGCGTAAGGGCCGCGTGGCTCGCCGCAAGGTCGGCCGCTCGTTCGTGTATGTTCCCGTCCTCAGCCGCGATGTGCTGCGCCGGTTGGCGGTGCAGGAACTGGTGGACCGTTTCTTCGAAGGTTCTGAGGAAGCGCTGGTGGAGTATCTGCGCAACGGGGATGTCGATGGCCCGGTGTTGGTGGAGGCAGCGGAAGCGGGTTTGGACACAACCCTGCTGTGAGACGTTTGTAGCGCACGCATTCCTGCGTGCCGCGTTC
>DASQGY010000083.1:0-19835 GCA_035632375.1 Bryobacteraceae bacterium
GCAACTTGGTCCCCTCTGATTTGAGCGCAGTTCAGTGGCATCTCCATACCTCAGCATTTTGCAACTTGTTAGAATACAATTAATAGCTACCCGAGCCTCCCCTATGTTGGCCCTGACGTCGATCACGGATGAGATCCAGGATTTGAAGCGCGCGCGGCACGCTATGATCCTGGCGCATCATTATCAGGACGCTGAGATTCAGGATCTCGCGGACGCCGTTGGCGACAGCCTGGAGCTAGCGCGCAAGGCTCGCGATTTCTCCGGGCAGGTGATCGCGTTTTGCGGCGTCTGGTTTATGGCGGAAACCGCGAAGGTGTTGAACCCGCAGCGTATCGTGGTGGTTCCGGATCGCGACGCTAGTTGCAGTCTGGTGGAAAGCTGCAAGGTGGAACAAGTGCGAGCGTATCGGCACCGCAATCCCGATCATGTGATTGTCAGCTACATCAACACCTCGGTGGAAGTGAAGGCGGAGAGCGACATTCTTTGCACGTCGCGCAATGCAGTGCAGATCGTCAATTCCATTCCCGCGGATAAGACGGTGCTGTTCTTGCCGGACATCAATCTGGGCAATTATGTGAAGCGCCAGACCGGGCGGGAGAACATGAAGATCTGGCAAGGCACATGTTTTGTGCATGCGACTTTTCCCGCGCGGCGACTGGCCAAGGCGCGCGCGGAGCATCCCCATGCGCTGGTGGCGTCGCACCCGGAGTGTACCGAGGATGTGCTGGCCATATCGGATTTCATCGGCTCGACGACGGCGATCATTCAATGGTGCGCATCGACCGATGCGGACGAGTTTATTGTGATGACTGAGAGCGGCGTGTTGCGGTCGCTACAGAAGCTGGCGCCGCAGAAGCACTTCTATTTCATTCCCAACGAAAACTGCAATTGCAGCGAGTGCCCGTACATGAGGCTCAACACGCTGGAGAAGCTGCGCGACTGCCTGCTGAATCTTGCGCCGCGCGTGGAGCTGCCATCTGAGATCATGAAGAGAGCCGCTGTTCCGATCGAACGGATGCTGGCAGTAAAGTAGAATCCCGTGACCGCCCCCCTCGTCGACACTTTCAACCGCATACACGACAATCTGCGGATCAGCGTGACTGACCGCTGCAATGTCCGGTGTTTTTACTGCATGCCGGAAGAAGGTGTGAAGTACATGCCGCACGCGGAGATCCTGAGCTTCGAGGAGATCGAGCGGTTCGCGCGCGTGGCTGTTTCACTCGGCGTGACTAAGCTGCGCGTGACGGGCGGCGAACCGTTGGTGCGACGGGATCTGCCGGTGCTGATCCGTATGCTGTCGGCGATTCCGGGCGTGAAGGATTTGGCGTTGACGACCAATGGCGTTCTGCTGGCGAAGCATGCCGCCGAGTTGTACGATGCGGGACTGCGGCGCGTCAACGTGCATCTGGACACGCTGGATCGCGCGCGGTTTGAGCGCATCACGCGGCGCGACGATTTAGAGAAGGTGCTGGAAGGCATCGAGGTCGCACGGCGGTTGGGAATCGGGCCGATCAAGATCAACGCGGTGGCGGTGAAGAACCTGGTGGAGCCGGACATTGTTCCATTGGCGCGATTCGGGCGCGAGCATGGGATGGAGATTCGCTACATCGAATTCATGCCGCTGGATGCGCAAGGAATTTGGGGACGCAGCAGCGTGCTGACCGCCGGGGAAATTATCGAAACGCTGTCGCGAGAGATTGCGCCGCTGGTGGAGATTCCGGATGGCGATCCGCGCGCGCCGGCGACGGAGTACCGCTTCGCGGACGGCATCGGGCAAGTTGGATTTATCGCATCGGTAAGCAGGCCGTTCTGTCTGAACTGCAATCGCATCCGGCTGACCAGCGACGGCAAGCTGCGTTACTGCCTGTTCGCGATTGAGGAGACGGACGTGAAGACGCTGTTGCGCAACGGCGCGCCGGACGAGGAGATTGCGGCGACGATCCGGGCGACGGTGCACAAGAAGTGGATTGGGCACGAGATCAACAGTTCGAAGTTTATTGCACCGCCGCGGCCGATGTACGCGATCGGGGGCTGAGGTGCGGCGTGTGAAAGAATCGACAACCGCTTCCTTACGGGCGCGGCTCGGTTTGGCTCTGGTTTTCTCGTCGACTCTACTTGCGCAGTCGCCGATCCTGGCGACTATCGATAAGCTCCAAAAATTCCCCGTTGATGAAATGAACACGGATGTACCGGCTGCGCTGGGGCCATTGCATCAGCAACTGAAGCATCAGCTTCGGGATTTTGTTTTTGATGCGCTCAATCGCGGCGCGGACGTGCAGACGGAGTTGGAGAAGGCGGGAATCCGGATGGGTGAGCAAGGCCGGTATGGTCAGGTTCTGGGCGTGAAGGTGGAGTGGAAGCCGAACGGGTTAGCGACATGGGCCGCCGTGACGACCACTCTGGGTGTGATGTGTGGCGAGGACATGTCGCTGTATCTGCTGGAGCACGACGGCAAAGTGTGGCGGCTGCGCCTGGCGCTGGAGTCCGAATTGAGCAAAGATGTCAGCAGTGCACATGGCTGGCTTCAGTACCGACTCTCTCGAGCCGGTACGGACGATCGTTTCTTCGTTGTGGCCGCCAACATGAATCCGTGGTGTACGTCGGTTTGGCAACGGTTGCGCATCGACGCATTCATAATCGAGCCGATGTCTAGAACGGCGAAGCGCGTGTTGAAAGAAGAGACTTCTATCTGTATCGACGACGAGTTGGGGATCAAGGTGCAAGACAGCACCTTTACGATCGAATACCTAGCTGAGGAGGGGTTCCTTCCTGGTAACCGGCGGACTCACGTGCTCTCGTATGCAATCGGTGAGGGCGCGACGAGACGTGTGGCGCCCATCGCGCTTAAGCCCGAAGACTTTGTCGACGAGTGGCGCAGCTTACCTTGGTCTGAGGCGAAGCGCTGGTCATCGAATCAACTCGAACCGTGGCATACGATTCTGAAGGAAGTAAAGTTCGATGATGTTCCGGTGGTGCAGCCGTGTGCGACCAAGAATCGGCAGTGGCAGGTGGCGGTCCCTCTTCCAGGCGATGACGAGAAGGCGCCGGAGCTTCAAGAGGCCAGTCACATCTATGCAACGGTGATTGAGAGGGACGCCAACTTCTACATGCAGGGGATCGGGACGAAACATGCACCGGGTTGCCCCGCGGACACGCCACCGCAATGAGCGATGAATCTTTCGATCTGATCGAGCAAGCGGTTCGTTCCGGCGGGGCGAAGGCGGGGCTGGATCTGCTGGCGCGCAAACTGGCCGACGAGCAAAACTACCCTTTGCTTTTCGAAGCGCGCATGATGCAGAAGCGTCACGAGCTGGGGCTGCCGCTGGTGCAGGTGGGCTCGGTCGACGAAATCCCCGAGGCTAAGCGCGCTGCTTACGAGGCCGCATTCACGGAGTCGGCGCGGGAGATCGGGTCGCTACTTTTGGCGGGCGGCGAGATCCTGCGCGCGTGGCCGTATTTTCGCGCCATTCGGGAGCCGGCTGCCGTTGTAGAGGCGATCGAGCGCGTGGAAGCCGGCCAGCAGGAGGAGCTCGACGGAATTATTCAACTCGCGCTGGAGGAGCGGGTGCATCCACGCAAGGGCTTCGAGTTGCTGCTGGCGCATTACGGTCTGTGCCGGGCCATCACTTTTTTCGAGCAATATCCCGATCCCAAGACTCGCGAGGACTGCCTGTTGCTGGTGGTGCGAACTCTGCATCGCGAACTGGTGGAGAATTTGCATCGGGCGATTGCGCGGCGCGAAGGGCAGGCGCCCGATACGAACCACGTTCCTTCGCTGATCGCCGGCCGCGAGTGGCTTTTTGGCGATATGGATTATTACGTGGATACTTCGCACCTGATTGCGGTGATCCGCTTCGCGCTGGATTTGCACGATGCCGATGGGCTGCGCATGGCTTTGGAAATGTGTGACTACGGTGCGCACTTGTCGGCGCAGTTCAAGTATCGCGTTGAGCCGCCGTTCGAGGATGTGTACGTGGATCATGCGATGTACCTGAAGTCGCTGCTGGGCGATGACGTGGATGCGACGGTCGCGCATTTTCGCAAGAAGATTGTGGAGAGCGATCCGGCGGTGGCCGGGACTGCGCCGGCGCAGGTGTTGGTGGCGCTACTGGTTCGGTTGGAGCGGTATAGGGAGGCGATCGAGATTTCGCTGGAACATTTGAGCGATGTTGCGGCGGAGCAACTGGCTTGTCCGGGGGTGTTGCAGTTGTGTCAGATGGCTGGGGACTATGAGCTGTTGCGGAAGATCGCGCGGGAGCGGGGGGATTTGTTGGGGTTCACGGCGGGGTTGATTCCGGGTAAGGGCGATTGAGAATCGACCGCAGGTTTTCGATCATTTGTAGCGCACGCTCTCCAGCGTGCCGTGTTCGCACTCTTGCGAACACTCTTGATACGAAGGTCCAGCTTGCGTTCACACGAGTGTGAACGCGGCACGCACGAGTGCGTGCGCCACAAAATGCTATTCTTCTTCAGTCGACAATTTGGTTAGGACGGAGAAGTCTTCGAGGGTTGTGGTGTCGCCTTTTACTTCGCCGTTCGTGGCGATTTCGCGTAGCAGGCGGCGCATGATTTTTCCGCTGCGTGTTTTGGGTAGGGAATCGGTGAAGCGGATATCGTCGGGCTTGGCGATTGGCCCAATCTCTTTGGCCACCCATTGTCGCAACTGAGCCTTTAATTCTTCGCTTGGAATTTGGCCGGCTTTGAGTGTGACGAAGGCGGAGACTGCCTGCCCTTTGATCTCGTCCGGACGCCCCACTACAGCCGCTTCCGCCACCACGGGATTCGCCACCAGCGCCGATTCAATTTCCATGGTGCTCAGCCGGTGGCCGGCGACATTCAGCACATCGTCGACGCGGCCCATCAGCCAGAAGTAACCGTCCTGATCGACGCGCGCGCCGTCGCCGGCGAAATACATTCCTGGAATTTGCGACCAGTATTGCTCTTTGTATCGCTCGGGATCGCCGTAGATGGTGCGCAGCATGGACGGCCACGGCTGCTTGATCACCAGGAATCCGCCCGAGCCGCGGGGCACTTCTTGTCCATCGCGATTGACGACTGCGGCGATGATGCCGGGGAGCGGGCGCGTCGCCGATCCGGGCTTGGTGGCGATTGCGCCGGGGAGCGGCGAAATCAGAATCGCGCCGGTTTCGGTTTGCCACCAGGTGTCGACGATGGGACAGCGGCCGCGTCCGATGACTTCGCGATACCACATCCAGGCTTCGGGATTGATCGGCTCGCCGACGCTGCCGAGCAAGCGCAGCGATTTCATCTCGTACTGCCGAGGCCACTGTTCGCCGAGCCGCATGAAAGCGCGGATGGCGGTGGGTGCCGTGTAGAAGATGTTGACCTGATATTTTTCGACGATCTTCCAGAAACGGTCGGCTTCGGGCCAGGTGGGCGCGCCTTCGTACATCAGCGTGGTCGCGCCGTTCTGCAGCGGGCCGTAGACGACGTAGCTGTGGCCGGTGACCCAACCGATGTCGGCGGTACACCAGAAGGTGTCTTCCTCGCGAAGATCGAAAACCCATTTGCTGGTGATGTAGGTGCCGACGGCGTAACCTCCGGTGGTGTGCAGGATGCCTTTCGGCTTGCCGGTGGTGCCGGAAGTGTAGAGCAGGTAGAGCGGGTGCTCGGAGTCGACGGGCTCGGCGGGGCAGTCGGCGGAGGCGGTCTGCATTAGTTCGTGCCACCAGTGATCGCGGCCGGGCGTCATCTTGACTTCGGCGCCAGTGCGGCGATACACGAGCACGTTGTTGACAGTGGGGCACTGCGGCAGCGCCTGGTCAACGGCTTCCTTCAACTTCACTTCCGCGCCGCGGCGGTAGCTGGCGTCCTGCGTGATGACGGCCGACGCGCCGCAATCGTTGATGCGGTCGATCAAAGCCTGCGACGAGAATCCGCCGAAGACGACGGTGTGCGGCGCGCCAATGCGGGCGCAGGCCAGCAGCGCGATGGGCAGCTCGGGAACCATGCCCATGTAGATGGCGACGCGGTCGCCTTTTTTCACGCCGAGCGACTTCAGCACGTTGGCGCATTTGGAGACTTCGTGCAGCAGTTGCTGATAGGTGAGCGCGCGCGAATCGCCCGGCTCGCCTTCCCAGAGAATGGCGGCTTTGTTCTTGCGCCAGGTGGCGGCGTGGCGGTCGAGACAGTTGTAGGAGATGTTGAGTTGGCCGCCGGTGAACCATTCAGCGAAGGGCAGTTTCCAATCGAGGACTTTGTCCCAGGGCTTGAACCAGTGGAGTTCGCGGGCGATGTTGGCCCAGAATTCTTCGGGATGCTCCGCAGCCTGTTTGTACAGGGCCTCGTATTCGGCGAGGCTCTTGATGAGGGCCTTGGAGCGGAATTCGACGGAGGGTTCGAAGACGCGCTGTTCGTTGAGGGTGCTGTCGATGTTGGGGTGCGAGGACATAGTCTTCATCAATAGGATATCGGAGATGGAATCGTGCGGTCGGTAGGGTGGGGTACGGGGGGCTGAGGTAATTAGACGAAGCTCGAATCCAGTGTGGGGAGCCAATACTTGGATATCAGAACCAACCAAGCGCAGGAAATTACAGCCGTTCCAACCGCGTCTCGGCATCGCCAAACCGCTCCAGCTTTATGCCGAAACGATCCATGATCGACAGGTACAAGCTGCACATCTTGCGGTTGTCCTCGCCGGCATCCAGATAATTCAGAGTACGTCCAGTTTCGAGCGTGCCTTCGAGTCCGCCCGCGAGCACCAGCGGCAATCTGAGATTGTCGTGCTTGCGCCCGATCCAGAGATTGGATAGAAACATCAGGCACGTATTATCCAGAACCGTCCCGTCTCCTTCCTTCATGCTGTCCAGCTTGGATGCCAGGTACGCATACTGGCTCACATGGAAGCGGGCGATTCGTTCGTATCCATCGGAGTTGTTGTTGTGCGAAGCGGAATGGTGACCGTCCTTCACTCCGAGGAAAGGATAGTACATGGCGGACAAATCGCGCGAAATGATCAACGACGCCACGCGGCTCTGATTGGTCTGAAAGGCGATGGCGATGATGTCGCACATCAGGCGCGCGTGCTCGCGGAGATCCTCGGGGAGTCCGTTGGCGGGCCGGTCCATGGTGGCGGCGACGGTGTTCTTCGCCTTCGCGGCGTCGTCCGCCTGGTCTTTGGACTTACGCATTCCTTCGACGCGCTTCTCCACTTCGCGCACGCTGGTGAGATATTCATCCAGCTTGCCCCGGTCGCTCGAACTCAGCTTGCGAGTGAGAGCTTGGGTGCGGTCCTTCACGCGGTCCAGGATGCTCAGGTTCAGCAAGCTGCCGCGGTTATCGAACAAGTTGTCCCAGGCGAGCGAAGGGTAGACTTCCACCGGCACCGGCGAGTCCGGCGTCTGCCACGAGATATGCGAACTGTAGGCCATGGAGAAATTGGTCTCGTGGAAGCCGGTCATGGGCTGATCGCAAGCGAGAACGATGCTCGACTGCGGCGTGTCGTCGATGCGGCTGGCGATCATCTGATCGACGCTGATGCCGGAGTGGATGATGGCGCCCTTGGAGATGTGCGCGCCGGAGAGCAGGCTGCCGGTTTGCGCCGGGTGGATGCCCTGCCCGGTGAGGGCTTTGACGAAAAGACCATCGATGACGTTGATCTTCTGTTTCAAGGGCTCCAGCGGCTCCAGCGTTTTGCTGAGCTTCATGGCCGCGCCCGCGCCTTCAGCGCTCCAGTGATCCTCGTTGACGCCGTTCCCCAGAAAAACGACGCCGAAGCGTTTGGGAAACGCGGAGGGCGGTGGCGTGTCGGCAAGAACATGTAGCGACTCGAGCCAGGGCAGACTGACGGCGCAGCCCACCCCGCGGAGCACAGTTCGGCGGGAAATAGCGCGAGCGTTGTGCGGCCGGAAACGGGCCATATCAATCCCCCTTCCGGTTCGCCAGCGCGCGCGAATCCGGACTTCTCTTATTCAGAAACTGCGGGCTGGTCACGATGGACTCTATGAGCCAATTTAACCGATATCGATTCGCCGGGAGGCCGGACTCCATGCGCTCGATGAGGGCCTCGTCGGAGAGCTGGAGCGAGCGGTTGAGCGCGTAGGCGAGCAGCTTGCGGCAGAGGGTATCGATGAAATCGGCCTGGCGATGTTCGCGAATGTAGCTTCGCACGCCGTCGACCCCCGAACCCTGCCCGCCCCCCGGGAACACCGCGTTGGTATCGACGGCGCGCCCGGCGAGATCCCTGGTTCGCGCCTCGCCGACGGGTCCATAGCCTTCGAAGGCCAAACCGAAAGAGTCGAAGCGCGCATGGCAGGAAGCGCAGACCGGGTTGGAGCGATGTTGAGCCAGCATGTCGCGTAACGGCAGGTCGGACTTCGCTTCGTCAGCCGGCAACTCAGGCACCACCGGGGGCGGTGGCGGGATGACTTCGCCCAACACGCGACGCACCACCCAGTATCCGCGTTTCACGGGGCTAGTCCGCAAACCGGGAGCGTTCTGGGTGAGGAAGACGGCCATCGGCAGCAAACCGCCGCGGTTGTACCGTTCGGCGTGGTCCATGCGAACCCAGGTGTCGCCGTTCTTGTTTGCCGATTTCACGTCCGGCATTCCGTAGTGCCTGGCCAGGACGGCGTTCACGAAGGTGTAGTCGCCAAAGAGCAGATCGAGCACGGATCGATCGTTGTTGACGGCATCCTGAATGAACCGCACCGGTTCCTGGAACATCGCTTCGCGCAGTTCATTGTCGAAGCCGGGAAAGCGTGTGCGATCGACGGTATTGATGGTTTCGAAATGGCGGAAGTCCAGCCAATTGCCGCCGAATTCAGTGGCCAAGCCTCGCGCTTCCGGATCGCGGAGCATGCGGCGGGTTTGCGCCAGCAGTACTTTCGAATCCCGCAGATCGCCGGCCGCGGCGCGCGCCAGCAGCTCATCGTCGGGCATGCTGGACCATACGAAGTAGCTCAATCGGCTGGCGATTGCGTAACTCGATAGCGGCTCCTCCGAAAAGGTGGCGGATGTTTTTAGCGGCGCCGGACGCCCGGTGGATTTCCGCGCATCCAACAAGTCGACGCGGTAAAGGAAATCCGGCGACATCAGCACGCCGACGATGCATTCGCGGATGGCGTCTTCATGCGATAGGCCGTTCTTTGCACGCAGCATTTGGTAGAACGCCAGCGTGTCGTCTTTTTCCGCCTTGGTGAGGGGCCGGCGGTAGGCTCGCGCGGTGAAATGGAGGAGGGCTTCGAGATGCTTGGGCTGAGCATCCTGGTGCTCCTTTTCCAAAGTGCGGAGCGTGTTGTTCACGCGGTCGAAATGATCACGGATGGCTTGGGGCGCAATTGGATCGTTGCGCGGGTCGGCGAGCGCCTTGACGAGATACGCGTCGCGCAAGGCCATGATGACGGCCGTGTCGGTGATTTCGTGATCCGTGGGACGCGCGGTGCCCGATTCAGCGCCCTTCCCCTGAACCTCGCCGCTCTGATTGATGAAGTACTGAATCCAGGTGTGAGCGGTGTATTCAGCGATGAAGTCGAACTCATCCCAAAGGCGGTCGAGTTCCTTCTGGCCTCTTTCGTCGAGGATCAGCTCCATGAGCGGCGTGTCGTCGCGAAAATAGCCCATGGTGTTGTGATAACCGGCGCTCAGGAAGCGTCCCTTGTCTTGAGAATCATCCGGGAAATAGCGGCCGCGCTCCTTCACATAGAAGGTGTCGGGGAAAACGGAAGCGAAGCGGGCGAACGCGGCTTCATAGCGGTCCCGCTCGGCGGCTGGCACCACCAGATCGAGGTCGCCGGCCCGGGCTTTCGCCGAAAGGGCCGCCCAGCGCGGGGCTGCTTCCGCATGAAGGCCGGGATATTTGGGGATGGCGGGCACAACCGGCGGTGGGTCGGTATCGTTCCGAAGATCCGCGGGATCGCTGTCGCGGCGGTGGGAGGCGAAGGCGCGGAGCTTCCAGTTCAGCAGGGGCTGCGACCCCGCCGGCAGTCCCTTGACGATCGGCGCGGCGAACTGCATGGCCGTGTGGCTGCGGATCTTCACTACGAAATCGCGCATCTCGATACATTTCGCGCGCAGCACGTCCGGCTGGTTTTGTTCCGGCGGAGGCAAGCTTCGCCACATGGCCTGGAGCTTAGCGATCGGGCCAATGGCATCCTTGTCGTTCAGGATCTGCCATACCATGGGCAAATACTTCGCGCTGATCTTGCACTCGGCGGCGATCGTTGCCAGGGTCGCATGACGCTGTCCGAGAGCGGCGCGATGTTGAAACCGCCAGGCCGCCTGAAAATAGTCTGCGTAGCCGGTGGGTTGCGCCGCGTAGAAATTCAAAATCCGCTGGATCGCATATTTCTCGCGGTCGGTCTCCACCAGCATTGGGTGGGGAGCAAAATTGATTCCGTCCGGAGTCAGCACCAGGCGATCCGCCACTCCACGCGCTGCTTGCAGGTACTTGTTGAGCAGCGCGGGGGACATGGTCAACGATTCGCCGGAGTTGTCGAAACCGGCTGGATTGGCTGGGTCCACGGGAAACTCCCGCGCGGGTTGCATATCCTCGCCCGTCAGGTCCCGGATGGTGTAGTTGTATTCGGCATTGCTCAAGCGGCGCGCGAGTACAGTCCCCGGATCGCCCGCGTTCTTCCGCACCTCTTCAGCGCGTACAGCCTGAATCCAATCGATCACTCGCTGGCGGGTTTCCACCGGCGGCTGGGGCACGGCTTTCGGCGGCATCTCTTTCGCCGTCAATCTTTGCAGCACCAGGGCCCAACGGGGATAATCCCGCGTCACCATATCCATGCCGGTGTACGCTTTCAGATCGAATTGCGCGGCCGCCATCGGGCCGCTGTGACATCCAGCGCAATACGTGACGACAAAGGGTCGAACGGTTTGCTCGAACTGCCGATTCAATGTGGGTGTCGCGGCGTTCGCGGCGAATAGGGCGCCAACGGCCAGCATGACGACGATGGCCCGATGCAGCATCAAGGAACCAATGACTTATGATACGGGATTTGAGCGATTCCTCGCCCTAGTGCCGGGCTCGGGAGAAATCACTTTTTCGGCCCCTCCATGGGGTATCCCTGCCAAACGTATTCCAGAGCCTCGGGCAGAGTCTGTTGCTTCACCGCGCGATCGGTATGCCCGGCGTTGCGCGCAAACACAAACTGATAATGATAGCCCTTGGCGGCCAGGACTCTCGCCATGTTCTCATTGGCCACCACCCAGTCGTGCATGTTGTCGCGCATCGCATTTGGATTCAGAAGATCTCTGTCGCCCACCTCCATCCAAATGCGCAGCGGCTTCGGCGGGCTATTGGGGATGAGGTGCTCGTGGAACTCCCATGCGCCGTGCGGAGTCTGTGGATTCGGCGGCCACTGCTGATTGACGTACGTTCCCGAGTAAGTAAGGACGCGATGGTAGAGCTCCGGGTGATACCAGGCCATGATCAAGGCGCATGATCCGCCCGAGCTGCCGCCCATTGTCGCCCGGCCCTCCGGATTCCTGGTCAGTCTGACGTTGCATTGCTTCTGTACGAGAGGAAGCACCTCTTTCTCGACAAACTCCGCGTACAGGCCCGACATCGTGTCGTATTCCAAACCGCGTTCACTGCCCTGCGCGTCGCCGCTGCCATTGCCGATGGAGATCGCAATCATCGCGGGTATCCGGCGCTGGGCGATCAGATTGTCCAGAGCCGTGAACAGCGCCTGATCGGGTCCGTCCGCCCCAACGATGAAAGGCGCCACTGTGCCGGGAACATATTGTTTGGGGATATACACGCTCACCCGGCGAGTGTAGGCTGCGGAATGGCTGGTAGTCACCACCAGCTTGGCTGGGTCCGCGGGATCGGGCATGCCGAAGGTACCGACTTCACGTGCGATGCCGGGAAAGATCTTGCTGTCGGCGGATTCCATCGCGAAGGTATAAACCGATCCATGCGGTACCCCTTCTTGTACCGTCATCTCCGGCGCCGGATTGTGCGTAGGCCCGAGAATAAAATTTCCGTCGCTATTCGCCGGAGCATTCACTCCGTCCTCCAATTCTTTCGCCGCGACAAAGCCGGGAGTATTTGGATCGCGCGCCGGCGGCGTCGGCCGCGGTGGACGTACAGCCGGAGTCTGGGCCAACGCCAGACCCATGCTCAGGTGGATGATGAACGCGAGGCCGCCGAGGCGGGCTATTCGGCCAGCGCGGGATCGCGAATACTCTTTCCCGGCAAATACCTCGACGGCCTTATTGAAGAACAGGCGGTAACGATGCAGGCCGTCCACCGGGTACACGGAAGATCCGCCCGCGTTCATCGCGGCTTCGGTGTTTGAAGCCTGGATGATCTGCGCCTTGCTATGGATTTTGTCCGGCGCAGCTTTCCTGGATTCATTGGCTGGTGGCTTACTGGAGCAACCGCCCAGTACTGAGCCGGTTTGGCGTGCCATTCGAGGCATGCCTCTTCGAAAGCTGGCAACAGATGGTTGACGCCGCCGCATGGCCAAGTGTAGCTCATCGTCTCTTGCCGGCAGTGTGTCGGGTTTCTCGCGCCGGTCTTCTAAGAATCACTCGCGAGGGGCTGAATGCCGAGTTTTCAAATAGCCACGAACCACGCCAGCGAAGGTGCGAGTGTCGATCGGCTTGGTGATGTAGCCGTCGCAACCGGCCGCTCGGGCGTTTTCCTCGTCCCCCTTCATGGCATACGCGGAGAGGGCGATGACGATTACGTCCTGCCATGCCGGCTGACGCCGCAAACTGCGAGTCAGTTCCAGACCATCCATCGCGGGAAGCTGGATGTCCATCAGGATCAGGTCCGGGCGATAAGTCTCGAGCGCTTCTAGCGCCGATTCGGCGTCTTCGGCCAAACGTACTTCCAAGCCATCGCCTTCCAGCAGGATCTGAGTCAGTTCCCGGTTGTCGATGTTATCGTCTACTACAAGAATCGATTGTTTCATTCTGTACCTTGATTAAATCCGGCCGGCTTAATTGGGAAGCCCCGCAGCGGTTCCGGAATGGTCACTTCCTGCTGCATCCAACGGGGACCCCACTATCGCGGGCGTTTTCCGAATTACTTATGGCGATGGGATCCGTCACCGAATCCGTCCCGGCCGCACGAGGCAGAACCGCAAAAAAGGTGCTCCCTTCGCCCAGCTTGCTCTCCACGCCTACGCGGCCGCCCTGCGCCTCCACAATGCGCCTGGTGAGCGCCAAGCCTAGTCCTGTCCCCTGGTACCGCTTTGCTATGGTCCCATCCAATTGCTGGAATTCTACGAACAGGCGCGCGAAGTCCTTTTCCGCAATTCCTACCCCGGAGTCGGACACCTCCAGCCGAAATTCCGAGGATCCTTCGCCCTTGAGTCTCACCACCACGCATCCTCCAACGGCCGTAAACTTGAGGGCGTTAGAGAGGTAGTTGTGCAAGACTTGTTTGAGTCTCCCAGGATCGGTAACGGCCGCGTCCACCCGCTCATCGATCTCCGTTTCCATGCGGATTTGCTTTTCAGCCGCCAGCGTTCCCAGGATTCCCAGCACTTCCTGGATGACCCCCGACACCGACACCCGCTCCGGCAGAAACTCCAACCGCCCCGCCTCCACCTTGCTGAGATCGAGCACCCCGTTGATCAACTGCAGCAGATGCGAAGCGCTGGCGTGGATGCGTCCCACAAACTCGCGCGGCCGTTCTGGAAGTGAGCCGAGCTTGCCGTCGTATAGTAGTTCCGAAAAGCCGATGATGCCATTGAGCGGCGAGCGCAGTTCGTGCGACATGTTTGCCAGAAACTCGCTTTTCAGGCGGCTGGCTTCGTTCACGCGGCGGTTCTGCTCTTCCAGGGCGACGTTTTGGCTCCTGAGTCGCTCTTCCAGTTGCTTCCGTTCCGTGATGTCACTCACGGCGGCAAAGGCCACACCTTGATCGAGTGCTGGAATCGCGCTACCGACCAGCCAACGGTATTCGCCCGACTTCGACAGGAACCGGAGCTCGAGGCGCTCGATTTGGATGCCCGCCAGCAAATCCAGAAAACCGGCTTCGGCCTTCGGCCGGTCGTCCGGATGCACGAACTCGAACCAAGGCTGGCCGCACAATTCTGCCGCGCTGAAGCCCAGAGTCCTCTCCCACGCGGGATTCAAGCGATACATGCGGCCGTCGAGCTTGCAGATGCAAAGCATGTCCAGCGACAGCGCAAAAAACTGGTCCAGCTCATCCACGGCACGGAGGTGCGCCTGCTCGAGTTCTATGCTCTCCAAGGCGAAGGAGACATCGGCCGCGAGCTCATCCAGCAGAGCTACGTTCTCATCGTCAAAGAAACCCGCTTCGCCGGAATAAATGGCAATCATGCCGGTGGCGCGGCCGCGCGTGAAAATCGGAAATGCGCCAACCGATTGGTAACCCCTGGCTCGCGCGCTATCGCGCCAGGGGCTCATTCGCTCGTCCGCTAAGAGGTTGTTGGCTAGTACATGACGACCCTCGCGAATGGCGGTTCCGCCCGGGCCGCGCCCGGCGCTCTCGTGGCCATCCACCGTGATATGGACGCTTTGGAGATATTCATCCTCCAAGGGATAGCCGGCAATCGGAGTCACCAGCCCCGTGCCATGATCGGCCAAACCCACCCAGGCCATTTCAAAGCAGCCTTGCTCGACGATAACCCTGCAAATCTCCTGAAATAACTCGTCCCTCGTTCGGATGTGAACAATAGCCCGGCCCGCCTGGGTCAGTACGGAGTACAAGCGGTTCAACTGGCGGATCCGTTGCTGCGCCTGGCGGTGTTGCGTTACGTTCTCGGCTATCATTTCCAGGCAGGTGGGCGTCCCCTTTTCGTCCCGCAACAGGCGGCCGCGGAGCCCGATGATTTGGGGCCGGCCATCCTTGCGCTTCCATTCGATCTCCGATTCCATGACCTCGCCGCCTTGCTTGCGGCCTTGGGTCAAGCGTTTCAGCAGTTCCGTATCCAGCCTGACGCCGCCCCCTACGCTGTTGCTTATCAGCTCGGCCGGTGAGGCGTATCCGAGCATTTCGGACAAGGCGGTGTTGACCTCCAGCAGACATCCATCTCGCGCGCTCAAGCGAAGAATGCCGCAAGGAGCGTTCTGAACCAGCGAGCGATAGCTCTCTTCCGAACGCCGCAGGGCCAGCTCTGCCTGGGCGCGCTCCCGGCGCAACCGCTGCTCAGCCAGGGCCCCGCGGATCGCCACCGGAAGACGCGCCAGGCGGTCTTTTAAGACATAGTCCGCAACACCATCCTTCAGGCATTCGACAGCCTTCTCGTCTCCCAACGAGCCCGTTACGAGAATGAACGGGGTCTGGAGGCCCTCCTTCTTGACCAGCTCGAAGATATCCATGCCGTTGGCCCCTGGCATTCGAAAGTCAGCCAGGATGACGTCGTAGCGGTGGGAGCGTATGCGATCCAGAACCTCGCTGGGCGTGACGGCTACATCGGAGGAGACATCGAATTCCGAGGACTGCAGCACCCGCAGCGACAGGTCGATGTCTGCCTGGTCGTCCTCGAAGAACAGCACCCGCAGTGGAGTTCTCCCGGGTCCGTGTTCACTTGCCAGACAGGAGCTCATCGGGGATGCCTCCATTGAGCGCCACCGCCGGCGGCGGCTGGTTTACCAGCAGCCAGTAATAACCCAGGCGCTTGATAGTCGCTTGGAAATGCTCGAAATCCACCGGCTTTTGAATATAACTGTTAGCTCCGAGTTGGTAGCCTTGCATCAGGTCCTGCTCCTGCTTGGATGAGGTCAGGATCACTACCGGCACGGCCTTCGTGCGCGGATCGCTCTTGATCTGTTCGAGCACTTCCAGGCCGTCCACCTTCGGCAGCTTCAGGTCCAGCAGGATCAGTTTGGGATGGCAGTCCGGATCCCGTTCGCTGTGCACGCCGCGGCAGAACAGGTAATCCAACGCCTCTTCTCCGTCGCGCGCAACCTGGATCTGGTTACAGACATGTTCTTCGCTTAAGGCGCGCATGGTCAAATCCAGGTCTTCGGGATCGTCTTCAATCAGCAGAATCTCAACTTGATCTCTAATCATCACTTCTCCCTCACACAGAAAGTTTGTATTGGTCCAGCGTGGGTTGTTCCGGTGACGGCCGGCGGCTCTAACGTGAAATAAAACGTAGCGCCCTTCTCCACTTCCGCTTCGGGCCAAATGCGGCCGCCGTGCTTGCGAATAATCCGCTGTACCGTGGCCAGACCGATGCCGGTTCCTTCGAAGTCCTCGCGGCGATGCAATCGCTGGAACACGCCAAACAGTTTGTCGGCGTACTTCATGTTGAAGCCCACCCCGTTGTCCCGTACGAACAACACCGACTGCCCGCCGGACATTTCGTGGCCGATCTCAATCACCGCCCGCAGGCGGGGTCGCGTGAATTTTACGGCGTTCGCCAGCAGATTGGCGAACACCTGGCGCGCCAGCGTCGGGTCGCAGTCGGCCACCGGTAACTCGCCTACGCGCCATTCGATCTCGCGGTCCTGCGCTTCCGGTTTCAGTTCCAGCAGCACCTCCTCAACCAACGAGTTCAATCCCGTTGCCTCCCGCGCCGGCTCCCGGCGAGAAGTGCGCGATAGCTCCAGCAGCTCATCCACCATCCGTCCCATTCTCAATGCGGCGTGCCGGACGCGCTGCAGGTCGTTTCGGGATTCTCCCGAAAGACCGGCGTCCGCCTTCTCCAGTACGATCTTCGAATAGGCGTCGATGTGACGCAGTGGAGCGCGCAGATCGTGTGAAATCGAATAGTTGAATGAGTCCAAATCCTGATTCAAATCCGTGAGCTCGGTGACCCGTGATTGCAATTCCTGATTCAGCCTTTGGATTTCGAGCTCTGTTCGCTTTCGCTCCGTAACATCGCGGTCGGTTTCGAGGACCGTTTTTCGACGGGCTCTATCCTGGACCACCACCAACCGGCTCTCGACTATGATTTCCCGCCCGTCTTTGGTCGTTCGCGTCCATTCGCCGCTCCATCGCCCATCCCGCTCCAGAGCTACCTCCAACGCTTCCTCGCCGGGCGGGCGCACGGAAGGTAGCAACTCCCCGACACTATGCCCTAATGTCTCGGTCTGATCAAACCCATAGAGCGCGCAAGCGCCACGGTTCCAGTAGCCGATTGCGCCGCCTAAGTCCCATGTGAAAATCGCATCTTGCGACTGGTCCAACAAGACGGCGCGTCGATGGAGCGCCTGCTCGCTGCGTTTGCGCCGGGTGATATCCTGCATCACCACCACTCGGATCATGCTGTCGCCGGCCCCGGCAATGCTCGTAGCTTTGATCGCGAGCCAACGGGAAACGCCGTCCCGAGAGAGAACTTGGCACTCATGGCCGGCATCGGAACCTGTGGCGCCCTCGATCCTGAGAAGCGCACGGAACCCCCCCGAGCCGGTTTCCTGCTCATCCACCACCTGCATGACATCGCTAGCCTGGCGCCCCAAGGCCGCGTGCTGGCGCCACCCAGTCAGTTCTTCTGCCGCCCGGTTCATAAACCGCACACGCCCACCGGAGTCCGTGGTCAACACCCCATCTCCGATCGCGTCCATGGCCGATAGGAACGACCGTTCGCGTTCGTGCATTTCTCGTTCCGCACGGGTCCGGCTCAAGGCGATCTCCACGGCGCTGGTCAACTCCGCCGGTTTGAAAGGCTTCAGCAGGAAGGCCATGGGCTCAGTACGCTTGGCGCGCGCCAGCGTATCCCGATCGTCGTGGGCCGTCAGGTAAATAATCGGCAATCCGAAATCCTGCCGGAGCCGTTCCGCCGCGTCGATTCCATCCGCTTCCCCATGGATTCTGATGTCCATCAATACCAGGTCGGGCCGCGAGTCGGAAGCTTCCCGGATGGCGTCCTCCATCGAGGTGGCGATCCCCGTGACCTCGAAACCGCTCTCCTCGAGACAACGCTCGATATCCGTGGCCACAATGCCCTGATCCTCTACGATCAGAATGCGGCCGTGGTGAGTTTGGCCCGCAGATGTCCGGCCTGCCGCCGGTAACGGCATACCCTCGTTGGCGTCTACCGCCTCAAGACTAAGAACAGAGCTTTGGTTCTTCATTTGGCATCCTCATTATTTGGGCAGTTGAAAGAGAATCGTGAAACTGGCGCCTCTATTCCGCCCTATCTCGATAGTTGCGTTCAACTGCCGAACCAGACTGTCCACTAATTTCAGCCCGAGACTGCCGGAGCGGTGCAGTTCCAACCCTTCTTTGAGACCTACGCCATCGTCTTCAACCGTGAGTTTCAGCCAGCCTTCTGGTTTGGCGACTGCGGCAACACGGATTGATCCCGACGCCGAGTTCGGAAATGCGTGCTTCAGCGCGTTGGTAACCAATTCGGTGACGATGAGGCCGCAAGGAATGGCCGTGTCCACTCCTAATTGCACTCCCTCCGCGTCCACAACGATGTCGACGGAAAGGCCGGTTCCCTTCCAACCATCCGTCAATCCCTTGGTGAGCGTGAGCAGGTAATCGCAAAAATCGATTCGCGCCAGATCTCCCGCTCCATACAGCATCTCGTGCACCAGGGAGATGGAGTAGACCCGGTTTTGGCTTTCCTCAAACATCTCACGAGCCTTCGGGTCCTCAAGATTCCTGGCCTGCAGCCGGAGCAGGCTGACAATCACCTGCAGATTGTTTTTCACCCGATGGTGGATTTCCTTGAGCAACGTCTCCTTCTCCCGCAACGACGAGCGGATGGCCTCTTCAGACCGGAGAACTTCTTTCTGCGTCTCTTCCAGCCTTTCTTTCTCCACGGCAAGATCCTCGAGGATGTTCAAAACCGCCGTCTTCATTTCCTCCAGGCGGGACTTTTCTTCCGAGAAGTCTTCCAGGATGTTGAGCACCGCTCTCTGGCTATTGCGGAAGGGCTCTTTCTCGGCAGCGGAGTCCTCAAGGATATTCAGCACGGCGCTCTGCGCATCCCGCAGGTGCGCCTGCTCGGAAGCCGAATCCTCCAGAATATTCAACAACGCTCGCGCGTAGTCCAGCTCGTTGCCGCCAGGCCGTGGCGCCGCGCGGGGCAACTCCAGTGTCGCGGCCGTCATCGAATTGCGTCACCATCGACCGGAGTGAGTCTGGCCTTCAGATCCGCTACCTCCTTTTTCAAATCGATCATCTTCAGTTCGCGTCCGACGGTGAGTTTCTGGAAACGCTCCAGTTCCGACAAGCGGTCGAGTTCCTTGGTGCGTTGTTCCGCGACTTCCGCTTCCGCCTTTTTCTGGGCCGTTACATCGCGGGCCGCCGCAAATACGCCCAGTACGTTGCCCCGGACATCCTTGTAAACCGAGGCATTGTAGAGCACGTTGGTGAGCCGGCCATCGCGATGGCGGATGGTCAGCGGGTAGTCGGTAACAAATCCCTGTGAGAACACCTGCTGGTAGCCCTCGCGAGCTTTCTCGGGCGCGGTAAAGTAGTCTGAAAAGTCCGTCCCGATCAGCTTGTCCCGCCCCACACCGGTAACCTTGATGGTGGCCTCGTTCACGTCCGTGATTTTCCCTTCCGGACTGATGGTGACCAGCGGATCCAGCGAAGCTTCCACCAGGCTGCGTGCGTACTGCGAAGCCTGCTTTTGGGCCGTCACATCGCGGGCAGCCGCAAACACGCCCAACACGTTCCCGCCGGCATCCTTGTAGACGGAAGCATTGTAGAGCACGTCGGTGACTTGGCCCTCCCTGTGCCGGATAGTGAGCGGATAGTCGGTCACCGATCCTTGCGAAAACACCTGGCGATAGCCCTCGCGCGCCTTCTGTGGTTCGGTGAAATAGTCCGAGAAGTCGGTCCCGATCAGCTTCTCCCGGGACAGTCCCGTAACCAGCGCCGAAGCCGCGTTGACGTCGGTGATTTTTCCTTCCGGGCTGATGGTGACCAGCGGATCCAGACTCGCTTCGATCAAGCTGCGAGCGTATTGCGAGGCCTGTTT
>DASQGY010000084.1:0-5911 GCA_035632375.1 Bryobacteraceae bacterium
CACGCTCCAAAGTTTTTCGCCGTTCTCCAAACGCACCGCATGAAGCCCGCCGCTGGTCTCCCCGCGGAAGCGATCCGAAACAGCCGCGTAGGCGAACGTGGGATCCGCCGCAAAACCCCACTCGATGCCGCCCAATGCACCGCCTTGCCCCAGCTTGATCTGCCACAGAATCTTACCCTGCTGGTCCGGATCCAACCCATAAAGGATCGAAGATTTCTGCCCCGCCAGCAGGATCTGCTTCCCATTCGCCATCGTGCGCAAAATCGTCGAGCTTCCGAAATCGAGATCCGGCCCCATCGGCGCAGGACACCCGTCCTTCCCCGGCCGGCAGCCCATCACGAAATTGTCCTTCGCCAACACCTGACTGGCCCACTTCAGCCGGCCGGATTCCATATCGATCGCCAGAATCGCATTACTGGTGTTGATGTCCACGTCGGTGTACGAATTGCCCGTCGCGGCATAAACCAGTTTCCGCTTGGCATCGATAGTCGGCGCGCACCAGATCGCCGCTCCAGCCGGACCATACCTCTGCACACCGGCGGCTGTCTTTTTGGTCGGCCTCGCCGGATCGGTAACGCTGTACGATTTCCAAACTTGTTTCCCCGTAGCCGCGTCCAGCGAAACGATGCTCCCGCGAAACTTGCAGCATTCATAATCCGCCGCTTGCGCCGACGCCTCCTCCACCGACGACACCGGCACATACAGTCGCCCCGAGAACAACACCGGCGATCCGGTAACGCGCGCGATCAGATGATCCTCCACGCGAGTCTTCCACAGCAGCTTTCCCGTGGAAGCATCCACCGCATAAACCACCGCGCTCAAGTCCCCGAAGTACGCCGCGAACTTGCCCCCAACGAGACTGCCGACGCTGACCGCCGTTCGCACCGGCATCCCAGCTTCAAACGACCAGTAGGTGCATCCCGTCGCCGCATCGAGCGAATAAACTTTCCCCGACCCGCTGCCGACGAATACCCGTCCGCCCACCACTGTCGGCTGCGCAAACGCCACCGACGTCTCCGGAAATCCGAACGCCCACTTCAGCTTCAGCTTCGGCGTCTGCTCCGCCGTCAGCCCCGCATGGGCCTGATAGCGCGTGTTCGCCGTATCCGGACTCCACCCGTTCCACGACGCGCCGTCCATCTGAAATGGCTTCGCGCCCCCCGGACACATCCCCGACATCGGCGCGGCGGCCTTGCCAAATTCCTTCCCGGTCAGATACAGCGCGATCGCCCGCCCTTCCTCCGGCGTGATCCCCGCCGATTGCGGCTGCATCGCGCCGGCGAACATGGTCTTGAAAACTTCTTCCGGCGACCGTTTGCCCACCTCCTCGCGCGAAGGCATCCGCGCTTGCGGAGCCCCATCGTGACAAGGTGCGCAGCGCTTCTTGTACAACGCCTCTCCGTCGGGCGCAGCCGCCACGCAGCTCGCCATCAAAACCAAACTCATCCACAAACGATTCAGCCGCATAATAGCCTGGGAGTTAATCTACCACGTAACTTTGATAGGTTCCACCACGAATCAAAGTGCTTGCTGAAAAACCGGTGACGGGCTTCGCTGTCCCAAACCATGTGTCATCCCGAAGGAACGGCACTAAGGATCTGCAATGGCATAACCTATCCAACCGCTCCCTCATCACGGTCACGGCTCAGAAACCGTTACCGAGCCGTGACCGTCAGGGAGCGGACTTGCCACACTGGAAACGTTATTCCTTGACAGGCCCTAAGCTCGTTGGCGGTGGACAGCGCTGCCTGTCACCGGTTTTTTCAGCAAGCCCCACGGATGAACATCATTGCTCAAGTCGATTCCCCGCACTCTCGCCGCCGCATGTTGCTTTGCCCGCGGATAGACCTGAGAGAAGTACGCCCATTTACTAGGAGATTTTGCCTAATATCGACCCGGTTTTATCTATCAGGACTCTGCCGCCTCGGAACTTCCAGCGATTGCCAGTGTTCTTGAGGCTGTGAGGCGAATTCTCAGCTTCTGCTCGCTCTGCCTAGGGCTTTCTGCCGCGCCCGCCACCGCGCAGTGTTCCTCTGCCCCCGCATCCTTCACCACTGCGTGCACCCAATTGCAGGGTTATCTCAACAGCTTCGACGCCACCATCAACGCACAGTGGAACGGCAGCAAGTCGCCAGTCGCTTTCGGCGCGGAACTCACCAGTGCCGATTGCAATCGCGGCCTTCAGACACTGATTTCGCCGGCCACTATCAATAGCGTCCAGTTGCAGTTGGACGGCCTCGCCAGTCTCGGCCTGCAATCGGTTACCATCGCCGTCGGCTTTCCGATTCTCTACCAGCCGTTCTACCAATACAACAACGATCCGCAGGATTACGCCAAGGTCCTCAGCTTCTATCAAAGCGTGCTCGCCGAAGTGCGCAAACGCGGCATGAAGACCGTTATCGAAACTTCTGTGATGTTCCCGACCTTCGCCACCGACTTGCCGCTGAACGCCTACTACGGCACTCTTTCCTCGTCGCAAGTCACCGCCGGGCGCGCACAGGTGGCGCAGACTATTGCGCAAACGCTCCAGCCCGATTGGCTGAATCTCGGCTCCGAGCCTGACACCCAAGCCGCGTTGCTCGGCCTCAAGACGGAGTACACACCGCAGCAATACGCCGCCGAAATCTCCACCATCGTTAACCAACTACGCGGCGCGGGAATCTCCGGCAAGCCGCTGATCGGCGCGGGCACCGGCACTTGGCAAACCAATGCCGCCGGCTACATCCAGGCTCTCAACGGTACCGCCCTGGATTACATCGATCTGCACATCTACACCGCCAACCTTGGCTTCCTCGCAGACGCCGCCCAATACTTCGACCTGGCTCGCGCGTCGGGGAAGGGCATCGCGCTCTCCGAAGCCTGGATGCGAAAGCTGACCGACTCGCAGCTCCAGGGCAAGAGCGATTTCGGGATCGAGTCCGTGCTCAGCAGCACCACGACCACTTCCATGGATACCTTCAGCTTCTGGGCGCCGCTCGATTCGCAATTCATCGGCGAGCTGGTCAAGCTGGCGTATTGGAAGAAGCTGTATTACATGTCGCCCTTCCCCTGCCAGTTCTTTTTCGCATACCTGGACTACAGCCAGACCACCAATCTGACACCCGATCAAATCAACGCCCAGGAAATTATGGCTGCAACAGCGGCCCTCCACGCCGGAGCCCAAACCGCCACTGGCCAGTCTTATGCCGCCGCCATCAAACCCAGCGTCGCCGCACCAGTCACCGTTTCCGCTGCAAGCGGTCTCGCCCCCGTGGCTCCCGGCTCCATCGTGAGTATCTACGGAACCAATCTCGCGACGGCGGCGACATCCGCCACCATGCTGCCGCTGCCGACTAACTTGGGAGGCGTCAGCGTAACCATCGGCAACACTCCCCTGCCGTTGTTTTACGTCAGCCCGCAGCAGATCAATGCGGATATTCCGGACAGCGTGAATACCGGTCCCGCCGTTCTTACTATCTCCACTCCTTCTGGCCCACTCACTAGTTCCGTGACTCTGGTCGCGGTCGCGCCCGGCCTCATCTCCGCCAACGGCGATGGCAAAGGCGTAGCTGCCGCGCAAGTGGTCACCGCCCACTCCGATGGATCGCAGACTTCCATCCTGCCGTTCCAGTGCCCCGGCGGCGCAGGCACGTGCGTTCCCGTTCCCATCAACCTAGGTCCGGCATCCGATCAGTCCGCCCTGGTGCTCTACGGCACAGGCATCCGCAATAGCATTGCTCTCTCCGATGTCACCGTCAAAATTGGCACTCAAACTTTTTCAGCATCCTACGCCGGCGCAGCCCCAACCTACGTCGGCCTAGACCAGGTGAACGTCTTCCTCCCCCACGCCTTGGCCGGAACCGGAAACGTCAACGTAACCGTCTCAGTAGCCGGAACACTCTCCAACGTCGTGACACTAACCTTTCAGTAGCGCACGCACTCGTGCGTGCCGCGTTCACACTCGTGTGAACGCCAAATCAGGAGAATATGCTACACTCCACAACCTGTGCGACCCTCAACGTTCACGTGTATCCTCCCCGTCCTCGCCGCGACCTGTTGCTTTGCCCAGCAACCTGCCGGACCATTCCAACCTCCGCCCGACGTCTCCTACCGCAAAGCCGACATCTGGAGCGCCGGCACGCGAATGTCCGCCGAGGTGTTCGCCCCCAACTCCACGCTTGTGAAAAACCGCCCCACTATCCTGATGGCCCACGGCTGGGGAGGAACCGCCTCAGGACTCCGCCGCGATGCCGTCGCCTTCGCCCACGCCGGATATCTCGTCGTCACCTTCGACTACCGCGGCTGGGGCCCCAGCGATTCGCGCCTCATCCTCACCGGCCCCGCACCGGCTGAGCGCCCCAACCACAAGTTCACCGCCGAGGTCAAAGAAGTCCGCGAAATTGTCGATCCGCTCGATCAAGCCGAGGACTGGCTCAACGCCATCCACTGGCTGCAAGCCGAGCCGCTCTGCGACACCAATCGCATCGGTCTCTGGGGCAGCAGTTTCTCCGGCGGCCTGGTAGTCTACGCCGCCGAGCGCGACCATCGCGTCAAGGCCATCCACAGCCAGGTCGGATATATGAACGGCAACGTCCTCAACTCCACTCCCGAACTGCGCAAGCTTATGTACGACGAGGCCACCAAACGCGCCCGCGGTGAGCTCGGTTATCCCGACCCGCTCGCGAAAGTGGTCGGCAATCTGCGCGGTGGCCCCATTCGCGACCGCTTCACCGATTACGATCCCGGCGGCGAAGTAGACCGCGCTCCAAACTGCGCCATGCAATTCGTCCTCGCCGAAAATGAGGAGCTCTTCGACAACAAGGACCAGGGCGTCCGCGCCTACAATCGCGCCAAGGGTCCGAAGAACATGGTGGTGATTCCCAGGATCACCCACTACGGCATCTATACCGAAGCCTGGGCCCCAGCGCACAAACTCGCCCAGGACTGGTTCGACAAATATCTGAAACAATAGAACCGCATGTCCTTCATCGAAAACTGCGGTGCAAAGATCTACTGGGACGAGCGTGGCCATGGCGATCCCGTCCTGCTCATCATGGGGCTCGGCTATCCCTCCGATATGTGGCACCGCACCCGTCCCGTTCTCGACGCTCACTACCGGACCATCGTCCTCGACAATCGCGGTGTCGGTCGCAGTGACATGCCGCCGGGCCCTTACCCCATCGACCTGATGGCCTCTGACGCTGTGGCCGTAATGAATGCGGCCAAAGTAGAACGCGCCCACGTTTTCGGCATCTCCATGGGCGGCATGATCGCTCAAGAACTGACCCTGCGCAATCCGGATCGCGTCCGCTCCCTGATCCTCGGCTGTACCGCTGCCGGTGGCCCGACTGCCGTTCGTTCAGAACCGGAGGCCACTCAGATGCTGATGGCGCGCGGATACCAAACCCCCGACGAAGCCGCTGAAGCTGCCCTCCCCTTCATTTACGATGCCTCCACGCCGCGAGCCCGAATCGATGAGGACTTGGCCATCCGGCGGCCCTGGTTCCCCCGCCCAGAGGCTTATATCGCGCAGCTAATGGGCATCCTGGCATGGGAAGCCTATAGCCGCCTTCCCGAAATCAAAGCCCCGACCTTGGTAATCCACGGCCAAAACGACCGTCTGGTCCCGCCCGGCAATGGCCAGTTGATCGCCCAGCGCATCCCCGGCGCGAAGCTGGTCCTCCTCCCCAACGCTGGCCATATTTTCCCTACCGACCAGTCGGAAGCCTCCCACAAGGCCATCCTCGACTTCCTCGCCACTCACTGAAGTGGACACATAGGGGACTGGCTACCAGCCTGTCGGAATAAAGATTTTCAATCGGGCTTAGTAATACATTTGATGCACAAAATGTTTTGATGCCATCGGGATTCGTCGTATACTGGCGCTCTCATGAACCAGCGCTTCCGCCCTTGCAGTCTGGATCAACCATTC
>DASQGY010000085.1:0-4302 GCA_035632375.1 Bryobacteraceae bacterium
GGCACTTTCGTCAACAATCCCCTGCTCCAGCCCTTCATTATTTTCTCCTCGGTGGAACTGGGCTGTCTTCTCCGCCTCGGGTCGTTCCAGCCCCTCAGCATGTCCGCCCTGGCGGCCGGGCGCACCCATATCGGCAAGCAGGAACTTTTCATCTGGGCGATTGGCAGCGTGGCTCTGGCTATCCTGCTCGGCACCGTTGGCGGTGCAATCACCGCAGCGGTGGTCCATCTTCATCGTAGGGCGTCGGATAGTTCGGTGCTGCGAGAGCGCCTCCGCTTTGTGAATGACAGGTTTGCCCAATGCGCTCGAGCGGCTCGCGAGTTCGTCCGGTGGAAGATCCGACTGGATCGGATCTTCGAATTCCTTGCCGCTGAAAACCTGGGGTCGGGAACGGTAGTGGATCTGGGCTGCGGCTACGGCGCGGCTCTTTGTTTTGCGGCCTTTGGGGACAACCGCCGACGTCTGGTTGGTTGCGACTTGGATGCGCATCGCATCGCCGCCGCTCGCCAGGCGCTCGGCACCCTGAACGCAGACGTGACCGTAGCTGACATCCGTCATTTCGAGCTTCCGCCAGCCGGTTTGATTCTAATTCTGGATGTCTTGCAGTACTTGCCCGTCGCTGAGCAACCGGCCCTACTGAAACGCTGCTGTTCGGCTCTCGCGCCAGAAGGAATCTTGCTTTTCCGTGTCCATGATGGTGAACGCGGCCTCCGGTCTGCGATCAGCGTGGCTTTGGAACGGCTGATCTTCGCCTGCGAGGGCAACGGCTTCCCGCCCCGAATGCTGTCCATCGCCGAGTATCGTAGTGCGCTGGAGCAATCCGGCATGCAGTTCGAAGAGCGCCGTTTCCGGAATCGTTTGCCCCTAACCCACGTTCTATTCGTCGCCAGAAAACCTGTGGCGGAGGCTACGCAATGATGCTCTGTTTGCTGCGCCTGGTAGGCAACGTATCGCTAGTGGCGCAGTTTGGCCTTCACATAATTTTTGTCATCCTGAGCGGAGCCGTTTTTCAGGCGCAGCGAAGGATCTCCCGCTTAGCCGGCCTATCGCGTAAGCCAAACTGCTCCACTACCAAGTAGCCCTCCGGTTGCCGGAAAACACGCCAACGACCTATCATCGTCAGTGGTCTATTTCTTAACCTTTTGTCCAATTGCCTCTCTTGACTGATTTCCATAAAACCATTGTCGTGACCGGTGTCGGGGTCATCAGTCCCTATGGCGTCGGGCTGGACTGCCTGCAGACAGGCATGTTATCGGGCAAGAGCTGCCTGACGCCCATGAAGGATGTGTATCCCGGCTTCGAGGGAACGATTGCCCAGGTCCCGGGATCGCTGCTTCATGCGGAAGATTTCAATTCTCGATACTCGCGCACCGATCAACTGGCCGTGGTAGCGACTCGAGATGCAATGGCAAATTCGGGTTACGAGAGCTCTGCCTTCCGCGAGAGCGGTGTCTTAATCGCAAATACGGTCGGAGGCTTGACCGAGATTGACACTGGAATCGCCAAAGATCCCGCCGCCTGGTTTCGGCGTCCCGGCCGCTTGTTGCGAGGCTCCTCATTTCCGATCTCGCATGTTGCCGACGCCGTGGGTGAACACTTCGGGATTCGTGGACCACGCTGTGCCATCTCCGTGGCGTGCGCATCCGGAGCGATAGCGATCGCGCTCGCAGCGAACTTGCTGCTTGACGGAGCTGCGCCGATGATTTTGGCAGGAGGCAGCGAGCCGCTATGCCCGTTCACTTTGAGCGGATTTAACTCCCTGCGAGCGTTAGACCCAAACCCCTGCCGTCCCTTTGATCAGAATCGCAGCGGCCTGAACTTGGGCGAAGGATCTGCCGTTCTCGTACTCGAAACGCAGGCTGGGGCTACCGCCCGCAATGCTAGGGTTCTGGCGGTGCTGCGCGGATGGGCCATGACCAACGATGCTTTTCATACCACTGCGCCGCATAAGGAAGGAAGCGGATTGGCCGATTGCATAAAACTTTCCATGGAAATGGCGGAAGTCAGCGGCGATGATATCGGGTATGTGAACGCCCACGGCACGGGCACGCCTTTGAACGATATCGCCGAAGCCAATGCCTATGAGATCGCCTTCCGCGGACGCAAGCATCCCATTCCCGTGTCTTCGACTAAATCTTATTTCGGACATTGCCTGGGTGCAGCCGGCGCTTTGGAGGCGGCCATTACAATCATGGCGGTTCGTTCGGGGGCGCTGCTTCCGACGCTGCGGCTCACCCATCCCATCGAGAGCCCTGGCGTTGACTGGCTGAGGGGAGCAGTGAAACGGCAACCTCTGCCGCTGGCGATGTCGGCTTCCAGCGGCTTTGGCGGCAGCAATACCGTGCTCGTATTCGGAAGTGGCCTCCCATGACTCCGAACTCGCCGCCCGTCACGATTACCGGCATCGGTTCCGTGAGCCCCTTTGGCCCGCTGGCCGGACTCATTCCACCGTCTGCCCTGGAACCCAGCGCCATCACCGCATGGACAACCACCGGACTCCGGCGAGCGTTTCTCGTACAGCCATTTCGCCCCGCCAGCGTGGTGCCCGGCCTGAAGACCAGGCGCCTGGATCGCTTGTCTGCATGGGCCTTGGTGGCTTCTTCCCTGGCCATCCAGGATGCTGGCATCGACCTAAGCCAAGTAGACCGATCGCGCGTCGCGGTCGTCTTTGCCACGGCCTTCGGCTGTATTGAACTGACAGAAGCTTTCTATCTCAGCGCCGCCGCCAATGGCTGGAACGGAACCGATCCCAGTACCTTCCCCGAGACTCTCGCAAGCTCTCCCGCCGGCCACGTGGCTTTGTTTCACGGCCTGCGAGGGCCGAATGTCACGGTCAGCGATAAGCACTTTGCCGGCGAGAACGCCCTGATCCAAGCCGCTTCCCTCCTTCGCCATGGTCAGGCCGACCTAGCCATTGTCCTCGCCGGTGACGCGCTCGTGCAAAGCCTCTATTCCTGGTATGAAGTCGCAGACCTGCTCTCGCCCGCCTGCTACAACTCGGATCCCTTACCAGAGGCCGGCGGTTCTATCCCGAGCGGTTTTATACCCAGTGAAGGTGTAGCGGCATTGGTCATGGAATCATCCGGCCGCGACTCCGGATCCGAGGAAGCTCGCTCCGGCGCGCGCTGTTATGCCCGCGTCGGCGCGGGCCGTTGGGCGGCGGGCGGGCAACTAGCGGAGATCATTCGGCAACTGCTCGGCGGTTCCGGTCCTCGTCTCACCGTGTGTAGCGGGAATGGCGCTCCTTGCGCCACCAGCCCCACAACCGCGATAGCTCGCGAGATCTCGAGCGATGGCGCCGTTATCATTCCCCCGCAACTATTTGCCCAGGGTTTGGCCGGGACGGGCGCTCTTTTTCACTTGATCATGGCATTAAGCAGCCAGCCAAGCGGCCAGCCAGGCAACGGACAAGCCCTATTGCTGGGAACAGCCGGCGACAGCGGATTTGCGGCGCTCCCTCTGGAGTTGCTCAGACGATGAATGTGCGCCTTGCAGCTGCGGCCTACGCCATTCCGCCCGACGATGAAGCGGTCGAAGTCGTCTTGGAGCGGGAACGAACTCGAGTGGAGAGATCACTTTCTCCCTTAAGCCCGGAGTCCAGACGCAAGGCGTTGGAAGGTCTCGGACTGAATCGGGTCCGCGTCTGCGGCGACGGGCAACTTTATGGCTTGGTCCTCGAAGCCGCTTCCAAAGCCATCGCCGAAGCGGGGATCACGGCGCGTGACATCAATCTCATCCTCGACTACAGCACCTGGTCGAGCGAAAACGTGTCCAGTGAAAGCCCGTCCAGCGAGAACTCGTCCAGCGGGACCTCACGAGGCCTCTCGTTCGCGCACCGACTCAGCGCCGATCTGGGCGCTGAAACCGCGATGATCTTGAGTTTCAAAGTCGGAGGGTGCGCCGGACTTCACGTGGCCATCAAGACCGCTCTTGGCTGGATGGCTACCGATAAAAGCATTCAGACCGCCCTGCTGGTGACCGGCGACGCCGCCCCTCAAGGCAACCGCTCCTTACTTCCCATCACCATGCATGGCGACGCCGCCAGCGCCGTCATCCTCCGCCGCGAAGGCACAGAAGGCCCGTTGCTGTTGGCAGTCGAAGCCATGACGCTCGGCCACCTCCAAAAAGCGATCACCATGGTCCGGACGAATAGCCACCTCGACATTGTTGTCGATGCCCTATGCATGGAGCGGGAGGTGAGACCCATCTACTTTCTCAACCTGCTTCTGATGGTGAATAAGGCTCTGGCTGCGGCTTCCCTGAATCTAAAAGACATCGACCATTTCATCTATTCCAACCTCA
>DASQGY010000086.1:0-5929 GCA_035632375.1 Bryobacteraceae bacterium
TTTGCCGGTCGCGCGGCGTGGGTAGGTTGCGGCGTAGCGATCCAGCAGCATCTGCTCGAAATGGGCGCGCTCCTCGTCGGAAGCGAGGGCTTCTAAGAACGGGCGTAGGCCGGTGCCTCGGAACCACTCCAGCACCGATTCAGGACCGGCGACGACATGGTAGTAGATGGTCTCCCACAAATCCAGACGCTGGGCCACGCACTGCAACGCGTCGTAGTAGAGCGCCGGTGGCTCTCTGGTAATGGCCGCTCGCGCTGCTTCCAGCCGATCGTTCCACGCCGGATCTTTCGACACCGCTAGAATCTCCCGATGGAGTGGCGAGTCGTAATGCGCCGGGACTTGAGCCGCTAGCGCGCCGCCCTCGGCGACTTGGTCCAACAGGTGACGGCAAAGCTCGGCATGATTCGGAAGCCAGTGCAGCAGGGCGTTGGAGAATACCAGGTCGAAGGGCTGCTCCGCCTTCCACGATCCCGCATCGCCGAGAATCCACGTTCCCTGCGGATAACTGCGCTTGGCTTTCTCGATCATCTCCGCGGAATTGTCGAGGCCAACGATCGACGCCGTTGCCCAACGCTCGCGCAACGCCTGCGTGCTGTTTCCTGGACCACAACCCAAATCGATAATCCGGCGCGGATCGCTCAATTGGATGCGTCGGATCAGATCGATGCTGGGTTGGGTGCGCTCATTCTCGAAACGGAGATAGACATCGGCGTCCCACTGCGGCATTTGCGGTAAGCATCATTATAAGTCGCCGGCGAAATGTTCCGGACCACTTCAGCGTCACACTGACAAGGGGTTCATAGCCATGGCGCTTCTGACGTTGGCGCTTCTTGCTCTCCACCCGCTTCCGGGAATGCCGCCGATCCTGAAGCCGCACGATATTTATGCGGCAGACCGCCCTGGCCATCTCAGCTCCGACGTCAGACATTTTCCACATCGCATCTACGTTCCCAACAGCGAAAGCAATTCGGTGACAGTGATCGACCCGGCGACCTTTCGAGTGATCGATCACTTTCGCACCGGACGCCAGCCGCAACACGTGACGCCTTCCTACGATCTGAAGACGCTGTGGGTGCTCAATGACAAAGGGAATAGTTTGCTGCGAATCGATCCGGCCACCGGCAAACCCGGCGAGACTATCCGTGTCCGCGATCCCTACAACATGTACTACACGCCCGATGGAAAATACGCAATCGTGGTGGCCGAACAGCGGCGGCGGCTGAATTTTCTGGATGCCGGCACGATGAAGCTTCATCACTCTTTGCGTGTTCCATGCAAAGGAGTGGACCACATCGATTTCTCAGCCGATGGCCGCTATCTGATCGCGAGCTGCGAATTCGACGGCGGCATCGTCAAGGTGGATGTGCAAAGTCAAGAAGTGCTGGGCAGGTTGGTACTTGCGCCGCGCGGAATGCCGCAGGACGTCAAGCTATCGCCGGACGGCTCGGTTTTTTACGTGGCGGACATGAAGGCCAATGGACTGCACCTGGTGGACGGCGTCGAACTGCGCCAAATCGGTTTCCTTCCCACTGGCAACGGCGCGCACGGCCTCTATGTGAGCCGGGATTCGCGGGAGCTCTTCGTCTCGAATCGCCACGAAGGCAGCATTTCGGTGGTGGATCTCGGCACCAGGCAAGTTATCCATAAATGGCAACTCCCCGGCGGCGGCAGTCCGGACATGGGCGGCGTTTCGGCCGACGGCAAGGTGCTATGGTTGTCGGGCCGATACAATTCCGAGGTGTACGCTATCGACACTCGCAACGGCAAATTGCTGGCGCGCATTCCAGTAGGGCGAGGCCCGCACGGGCTGTGCGTTTATCCGCAGCCCGGGCGCTATTCACTGGGACACACCGGGATTTTTCGTTGAACCTCTTGGTGCGCCGGGCGAGCGATCATTCGCCGATCGCGCCCGCGAAGTGACATTACTTCACCTTCGATTTCAACTCGCCCATTTTCGAGCGGAGACTTTGCAACACGCGGTCGAGATCCGTCGAGGACGCGGCCATTTGCGTCGTAGGGGTTGCGTCCGCGCCTTCGAGGAAGCCGAGCAGCGTGGTGAGATCGGTATTGAGTTTAGACAATTCCGCGTCGAGCGTGGCCGCCTCCTTATCGAGATCCGGATTCTGTTTCAGCTTGTCGCGCAGCGCTCGTACTTCGGTCAACGCCTCGTAGTCTCGGTGCATCATCGCAGCGACTTTCGTCGACAGCGTGAACTGCTGTAGCAAACCAGCGGGCGGCGTTTTCACGCGAGGGTCCATCTTCAGCGTCAGGGGCTGCGCGAAACTTTTTCCGTCCACCGTCAGCTTCACGGAGTACTGGCCAGGCAGAGCGGCCGGGCCTTGCGGATAGCGCGGCGTATCGCGATAGATCGCTGAGATGGGATATTCGTGCTCCAGCGCATCCGGCGCCGGATAGTGTAAATCCCACACGAAGCGATGCATGCCGGCGGCAGGTGAAAGGATCGACGGCGGTCGAACCCAATAGGTGGGAACGTTCAGCTCGGGATCGATAGGCTCCGGCTTGTCGTCGCTGGAATAACGGCGAACCAGTTTCTTCGCGGCGTCGAAGATTTCGAGCGTCACCGCCGATGTTGCGGCCGATTTCAGGTAGTAGTAAAAAATCGCGCCGTCCGGCGGATTCTGACCGGCAGGCTCTTCGGGAGGCAGCGGCGTATCGGTGTTGTTGTTGCGCCGCACGCGGTACACCGAGCCTGGACGAAAGAGATGCGCGGTGGAAGCTGCGATCTCGGCGCTCATCTGGCGAAGTGGCGAGATATCGTCCAGAATCCAGAAACCGCGGCCGTGCGTTCCCACCACCAAATCCTGATCGTGAATCACCAGGTCGCGAATCGAAATGGCGGGCATGTTGAGCCGCAGCGGCTGCCAGTCGTCGCCATCGTTGAAGGAGACGAACACGGCCAGCTCGGTGCCGGCGTAGAGCAGACCCTTGCGCACCGGATCTTCGCGCGTATTCACGGGGCCATCGGGCAGGCCGCTGACGATCTGCTTCCAACTCTTGCCGCCATCATGCGTGCGATAGATGTGCGGCTTCAGATCGTCCAGGCGGATGCGATTGACGGCCGTGTACGCCGTGAGATCGTCGAAGTGCGAGGCATCGATCATGGAGACCTTGCTCCACGGCGTAAGTTCCGGCGGCGTGATATTCTTCCAGTTCTTGCCCCCGTCGCGTGTCACGTGAATCAAACCGTCGTCGGTCCCGGCCCAGATCACGTTCACGTCTTTGTGCGATAGCGCAACGTTGTAGATGACGCCGCGGCGCGTGGCCTGTTTACGCGCCTCTTCGGTATAGACGCCAACGCTAGGCGGTACCTCGTATTTCTCGCGCGTGAGATCGGGACTCACAATCGCCCAACTGTGACCGCCGTTGATGGTTTTGAAGAGCACGTTGGAGGCGAGATACAGTGCGTGCGGATCCACGGGCGAAAAAATCAGCGGCATGGTGCGCAGGAATCGATATTTGCCGTCGCGCAGCACCGCCGGGCCGACCTCCTGTACCTGGCCGGTCACCTGATCCATGCGCGTGGCTTTCCCTCCGTAGATGATGTTGGGATTCAGCGGATCGGGCGCGACGTAGCCGTACTCCTCCACGCCCACCGGATGCCACTCGCGGAAACTGATTTCGCCATAGTCGCTGCGGCTGGCAACTCCGGCCGAACCGCTCTCCTGTTGCCCGCCGTAGACCCAATACGGAAATCGATTGTCGGTGATCACATGATAGAACTGCGCGGTCGGCTGGTTGTACCAGGAGCTCCACGTTGCGCCGCCGTTGACCGTGATGGTGGCGCCCTGATCGCACGCGAGCAGAATGATCTGCGGATGATCGGGATTGATCCAGATAGTGTGGTAATCGTCGCCGCCGGGTGCACCCTTGATGGCGGCAAACGTTTGTCCCGCATCGTTGGAGCGATAGGTGGATGTGTTGGCGACGTAGACGATGTCTTTGTTCTTCGGATCCACGCGAACGCCGGCAAAATCCGATCCGCGGCCGGACACGCGCGCTTCGGTGTTCACGCGCTTCCACGTCGCGCCGGCGTCGTCGGAGCGATACAACGCGCTCGGCCGCGCTTCCACCAGCGCATACATGCGCTTCGAATCGCTGGGCGCAATGGCGATGCCGATGCGGCCCAGACCCTCGGCTGGAGTCGGCAGGCCGCCGGTGAGCTGATGCCAGGTTGTTCCTCCATCGGTAGACTTGAACAGCCCGCTGTTTGCGCCCGACCACGCGCCGTTTTCCCAAGGTCCTTGCCGCGCGGCCCACAGCACTGCGTAGATGTGCCGGGGATTCGACGGATCGAACGCGAGATCCACCGCGCCGGTGTTCTCATCCTTATACAGCACCTTCTGCCACGTCTGGCCGCCGTCGGTGGATCGAAACACGCCGCGCTCTTCGTTTGCGCCGTAGGGATGCCCCAGCACGGCGACGAAGACGCGATTCGGATCGCGCGGATCGACCAGGATGGCGGAAATCTGCTGGCCGTCGCGGAGACCCAAGTGCCGCCAATTTTTGCCGCCGTCCGTGGACTTGTACATTCCATCGCCAACCGAAAGATCGGGGCGCTGCAATCCTTCGCCGCTCCCGGCGTAAATGATATTGGGATTGGAAGGCGCGATGGCCAATGCGCCGATGGAGCCGGTGGGTTGATCGTCAAAAAGCGGTTTCCAAGTGCGCCCGAAATCGTCGGTCTTCCACACGCCACCGTTGTTGGCCGCGACGTAAAAGACATTGGGCTGCGATGCGATGCCCGCGGCTGCGACGGTGCGGCCGCCGCGATACGGTCCGATCATGCGCCAGCGCAGGCCGGCATAGAGATCGGCGGACATTTGCTGTGCGGACAGCAGGCCAACCATGAAAAGAACGACAAGGAATCGCTTCATGGCCATCGAGTTTAGCACCGGAGCCATGGTATGCATGCTCCCACGGTGGCCAGGATTGGCTGCCCCACAGATTGTCAAGTCTGGTGGTATGGAGCAGTGGAGCGCCAGGCCAGGACAGGCCGACGGGGGCGGCGGCCGCGGACCAGGGTCCGCCCCACCAAATCACTTCGCTTGGCTGAGCTTATCGAGGGCGGCCTTCACACTGACTGATAGACGTTCCAGCGTTTCGTCCCGTGGACCGTTCGCCAGGTCGGCGGCGATTTGTTCCAAGGTGCTGCGGCTCTGCGCGGTGGCTTCGGCGTGTTCCATCGCCGTGGACCAATAGATGAAGAACGACGAGGCTTTTTCTTCGGTCAGCTCATCCGGATCGTTCGGTAGGGATGCGGCGCGCGCGGCCCGGATTAGCGTGATGGTCTGCTGGCCGGTGTGGGTTAAGGGCTCGATCAAGAACGGCGGCACCGTTTTTAGAAACGTCGTGGCCCACACTGCGCGCCTGGCTACTGTCATGTCGTCGGAGCGCAGCAGCGGGACAAGCTGCTCTGGATGAGCGTTCACTGCTTCCACTTCCGGTCCCAGGATGTCCTGAGCAGAGGTGGGGAACTCCCGAGCGTTTTCGTAGAAAGGAAGCCAGTCGGCCACCGTTGGAGCCTGGGGCATCGCGGCCAGCGCTTTTTCCCGGGCCTTCTTGAACGCTTCTTCCGTAGTTGGATTTGCCGCGCTGTAGTCGGACTCTTTATGAATGCGAAAGCGGAACGCCAAGCCCGCCGGCGGGACCGGTCTTTCTTTTTGAGGCAGGAAGCCTTCGGTGCTCCAGGCGCTCCATTGCTTGTACTCGGGTCCGGGATGTCGTGGCAAAGGGACCTTGAACGTGACCTCGATGCTCTTGCTGGTATAGACGAGCATGTAGCGCGGACTGGCGGTCTTTTCGAGAGGGACCGCGCAGGAGATGGCCCATGGCTCGCCTGGTGCGGGCGTGTTTTTCCAACTACGACTTCCGCTGACGATGGGATTGGTGTCGAGCGGCCCGTCCTCGG
>DASQGY010000087.1:0-26684 GCA_035632375.1 Bryobacteraceae bacterium
CGCGCGGCGCAGTCCAGATCAACCCCGGTATGAACGGCGGCGTGACGGTGAAAGGTTGGGACCGCGGCGATGTATTGGTGCGCGCCCAGATCCAAACCGCGGCCGAGACGGAAGGCGAAGCCCGCTCCATGGTCCCGCAGATTCGCATCGCTTCCGGCGCCGGCCAGATCCAAGCCGAAGGCCCCAACATGGACCGTTATCACAATTGGTCGGTATCATATGAGATCTTCGTTCCTCGACAATCCGATGTCACGGCCAAGGCGCATAACGGTGGAATCCATATCGCCGATGTGCGAGGAAAGATCGAATTCGATGCCATGAACGGCGGCGTGATGCTGGAACGACTGGGCGGTGAAGTGCATGGGCGCACGATGAATGGCGGCCTGACCATCCGGCTGGCAGGCGATCGCTGGGATGGCCAAGGCATGGACGTGGCCACCACCAACGGCGGCGTGAACCTGGATGTCCCCTCCGGCTACTCCGCGCATTTCGAGACCAGCACAGTGAATGGAAGCGTGCGGACCGATTTTCCGGTCACGATTCAGGGACGCATCGACCACGATGTGTCTTTTGATGCCGGACGCGGCGGCGCGACGATTCGTGCGGTTACCACTAACGGTGGCGTGAAGATCAACCGCTCATAGGGTCCCTAGACCGCGGACTCACCGGCTGGGTGTGGGGTGGCACGGACTTTAGTCTGTGCGTTGAACGCGCCGCCTGAAAAGGCGGCTGCGGCCAGGAATGGCCGCCCCACAAGGCTTCTACTTCGGCTTGGTTTCCGGCATGTTCTCCGCGAACCAATTCACCACGCGCTGGAAAAGGTCGCGGGAATGCTCGGGATCGTGAAATCCGTGGCCTTCGCCCGGATAGATTACTAACTCCGTTTTCACGCCGTAGTTTTTCAAGGCGTGCCAGAATTCCTGGGATTGAGGCGGTGGACATTCGCCGTCGCGCTCGCCGACGACCACTAGCGTGGGCGTTTTCACATTCTTGATGAACGTTATGGGCGAGCTTTTCGCGTACACTGCCGGATCGTCGTAGACCGATGCGCCGAAGTACGGGATCATCCACTGATCGATGGCGTTTTCGCCGTAGTAGCTGAGCCAGTTGGCGATGCCGGCTCCGGCGAAGGCCGCGCGGAAGCGGTTGGTTTGCGTGACGGTGAACATGGTCATGTAGCCGCCGTAGCTCCAGCCGGCGATGCCGACGCGGTGGTTATCCACCGGATAGCTTTTGACCACGGTGTCCACGCCGGCCAGTATGTCGCGCAGATCGCCGTAGCCGAAATCGCGAACGTTGGCGCGCGTGAATTCCTCGCCTTGTCCATAGCTGCCGCGCGGATTTGGGAAGAAGAGGAAGTAGCCTTGGGCGGAGAGCAATTGCAGCGGAAGCGCCGGACGGGGCCAGGCAGGGCGCGTATCGGCCGCCGGTCCGCCATGCACCACCACGATCATCGGATAATGCTTCGCCGGATCGTACGGCTTCGGGAACATCAGCCAGCCTTGGACATTGAAGCCGTCGTTCTTCCATTCGATGCTTTTCGTTGCACCCCAGGGGGCGTGCGCACTGTCGTTGGAGTGCGTGATTTGTTGCCACGCGCCGGTGTGGCCGGCCCAGACTTCTGGAGGCTTGTCCCAAGAGTTGCGGATGATGGCGCTGGATGTTGCGTCGCCTGAGAACACGATGCTGTGCTCGCCCTTCCACAATGTTTCCGAGCTGCCGGACGCCAGATCGAGCACCGACACTGCCATGTTGCCGGAGATGTCCTCGGTCATGAGAATCTGTTTGGAGGATGGCATCCAACGGAACCAGTTCGGCGAGGATTTGCGCTTCGGGGTCAGGTCGCGAGGCGTGCCGCCTGTTGCAGGAATGGCATAGATCTCGCCGCCGGTAGATCCTTCGTCGCTCATCAATCCGCCGATGAAGGCGATGTTCTTTCCGTCGGGCGACCAGCGGAGATTGGCGACCTGCATCGCCGGCTTCAGCACGTGCCGGACCGCGCCCGATCCCGCGTTGATAGTGTAGACCTCAGCGATGTACCAGTTGTCGTCGCCCGGTCCAGGCGCGGCGAGATAGGCCAGTTCCTTGCTATCGGGCGACCAATCGAATTCGTACACGTACATTCCCGCCGGAGAAATGGCGCGCACATTGCCGCTTGCCAGGTCCACAAGCGCCAGCCGCTGCAAGTAGATCTGCGAGGCGATCACGCCCACGTCGGGAGGCGTCGCTTCGGTGGGGCCGGGAACGCGAGTGAGTCCTTCGATCCACAACAGCGCGACGGTGCGGCCATCGGGCGACCATTGCGCATTGGCCAGGTATCCGGCAATTTTGGTGACCTTGCGCGCTTTCGCCCGGCCGGGCTTGTCGGCGATGTACAACTGAAGCTGTTCCCCGGAATCGCCGCTCGCCAGAAATGCCAGCTTGCCGTCGCGCGACCAGGCGGGGCTCTGGCCGGAATCCGGATCGTCAGTGACGCGGCGAGGCGGGGCGCTTGGATCACGAAGATCCTTGATGTAGACCACCGGTTTCCCCGGGCCGCTGCCGTCCTTGGGAGGAATCATTTCGGTCCACGCCACCATGCCGCCGTCCGGCGAAACCGTTACGTCTTTGAATTGGTGAACGCGGGCGAGAGCATCAAGAGCCGGATCGGCCGGACCGGCGTAGCAGGAAACGAGAAAGACCAGAGCAAGCAGGGGCGTGCGCACAAGGTCATGGTAGCGCAGGCAATTGGCGCGGTATAATCGAATTGGGAGTCCATCCGCTTGTCATTTAGAAGCTTATTGCGCCTGAGCGCTCATATTCAGTTGCTGCCGGTACTCGAAAGCGGTGAGGAGACCCTCATCGGCGGGCAGGCGGTGATGGAAGGCGTCATGATGCGGTCGCCGCATAGCTACTGTGTCGCCGTGCGCAAAGCGGATGGCAGCATCGTCACCGATGAAAAGAATCTGCCGCGCGTGTCGGAGAAGTATCCGCTATTCAAGCTTCCGCTGCTGCGCGGGTTAGGGACGCTGGGGCAGGCTATGTGGCTGGGCATCAAGGCGCTGCAATTCTCCACCAATATCCTGATCCAGCAGGAACAGAAACCAGAGGAGAAGCCGCCGGAAGTTTCCAAGTGGGCCATGGCCGTCACGCTGGCGTTTTCGCTTGGCTTCTTCCTGTTCATGTACAAGTTTGTTCCGCTGCTGCTGGCCACGCAGATCGGCAGGATGTACCCGTCGATGCACGGACGGCTGACCATCAACCTGATGGACGGCGTCCTGCGGCTGCTTATTTTCCTCGGGTTCCTGCTGCTGCTGTCGCGGATGAAGGACATCCGGCGGACCTTTGAATATCACGGCGCCGAGCACAAAGTGGTGTTCAATTTCGAATCCGGCCAGCCGCTCACCGTTGAGAACGCGCAGAAGTTTGTCACCTTCCACCCGCGCTGCGGAACCAGCTTCCTGATTGTGGTGATGCTGATCTCGCTGGTGATTTATTCCGTGCTGCCCTTCGATACTTTCGTGCTGAAGTTCCTCGCGCGCATCGCGCTCCTTCCGCTGATTGTGGGCGTAAGCTACGAGCTGATTCGCTTCGCGGCCAAGCATCGGCAGGGCCTGATGGCTACCTTGACCACGCCCGGCCTGTGGCTGCAGCGCGTGACCACCAAGCCGCCGTCGGACGACCAGGCCGCCATCGCCATTCACGCGCTCGAAGGCGCCATGCAACTCGAGAAGTCGCAGGGCGGGGAATTGGTGATCGCTTAACAAGCGGCTCGCCCTCCGGGTGCTCGAATGCAATACTCGCAAAAGCTGGACGATATCGAAAAGCGGTTTGAGGAACTGACTCGCCAGATGACCGATCCGGCCATCATCGCCGATTCGGACAACTACCGCAAGACGGCGAAAGCTCGCGCGGACCTGGAAGAGATGGTCAACAAGTACCGCGAGTACAAGCAGGTGAAGCACAACTACGACGAAGGCAAGCAGATGCTGGAGGATCCGGACGCCGAGCTTCGCCAGATGGCTACCGACGAAGTGGCGCGGCTGGAGCCACAACTGGTAAGTATCGAAGCAGAATTGAAGGTGCTGCTGCTTCCGAAGGACCCGCTGGACGAGAAGAACGTGGTGCTCGAAATACGTGCGGGCACGGGCGGCGATGAGGCCACTTTGTTCGCCGCGGAGATTTTCCGCATGTACAACCGCTACGCGGAATCGCTGCGCTGGCGCGTGGAAGTGACTTCGGTGAGCGAGTCGGCTGTAGGCGGCCTCAAGGAAGTGATCGCGCTGATCAGCGGCGATAAAGTGTACAGCCGGCTGAAGTACGAAAGCGGCGTGCATCGCGTGCAGCGTGTGCCGGAGACGGAGCAACAGGGGCGAGTGCATACGTCGGCGATAACCGTGGCGGTGCTTCCCGAAGCCGACGAAGTGGAAATCAAGATCGAAGCCAAGGACATTCGCATCGATACGTTTTGCTCTTCCGGTCCAGGCGGCCAGTCGGTGAACACCACGTATTCGGCCGTGCGGCTCACGCATCTGCCGACCGGGCTGATCGTTTCCTGCCAGGACGAAAAATCGCAGATCAAGAATCGGGCCAAGGCGGAGCGCGTGCTGCGGTCGCGGCTGTACGAGATCGAAATGGAAAAGCAGCGCGAGCAGATCGGCGCGGAGCGGCGCACCATGGTGGGTTCCGGCGACCGTAGCGAGAAGATCCGCACCTACAACTTCCCGCAAAATCGCGTGACGGACCATCGCATCGGCCTGACGCTGCACCAACTCGATCAGATCATGGAAGGTCGGCTGGACCCGCTCGTGACTGCGCTGACGACGCACTATCAAGCCGAGAAGTTGAAGGATCAGGGCCAAGCGGCTTAGATTACTTCACGGGCGCCCCTGCCTGCAAGGGTTCCGATGACAATCCAAACTGCGCTGGTCCAAGGCACGCGATTGTTCGAGGAAGGCGTTATCTCCGCGCCGCGCTTGACCGCCGAGGTCCTATTAGCGCACGCGTTGCACCGCGAGCGTGCCTATCTCTACGCCCATCCGGAAGAGGAATTGGCCGAGGTAGCGTGGATACATTACGGGCGCTATCTGCATGAGCGTTTGCAGGGCAAGCCGACGCAATACATCACTGGCCGTCAGGAATTCTACGGCCGCGAATTCCGGGTGACGCCCGCGGTTTTGATTCCGCGGCCGGAGACGGAACACCTAGTCGAGGCGACGCTCTCGCGCGTGCGGCCGGGTCACCGGGTGCTCGACATCGGAACAGGGTCGGGAGCAATCGCCGTGACGCTGGCGCTGGAGACGAACGCGCATGTGTACGCGACAGATATTTCGTCACCCGCTCTCACCGTCGCCACCCGGAACGCGGAGAACCTCAGGGCAAGCGTGGCGCTCGTTGAGTGCGATCTCGCTTCCTGCTTCACGAATCGAAGTTTCGATGCCGTACTCTCGAATCCGCCCTACGTTCCCAGAACGGACCACGCGGCGTTACAACGCGAGGTGCGCGATTACGAACCGGAGATCGCGCTATTCGCCGGCCCGACCGGTCTGGAGATTTACCAGCGCCTGATCGTGGAAGCGGCGCGAGTGCTCAAACCCGGCGGCTGGCTGCTGTTGGAGCTCGGCTACAATTCACTTGACCCAGTGCGGAGGATGCTGGGAACCGAGTGGGAAGATATCACGGTGGAGCACGATTTGGCTGGGCTCCCGCGGGTTCTCGCCGCACGCACGCCGATCGATCTCAAGCGGTAGATCCGTACGCTCCTACACGGACCTTTCTACTTAAACAGTGCCAATGCTTTGATTCCTAACCGGCCGCTCCCATCGCCGCCCGCTCGCTGCGCCACGGCTCACCCATCAGCGCCCGCTGGTTGTGCGTCTTGGTCAACAGGATCTGGAAATCGCTCACATGACGCTCCAGGAATGCGCCTTCGCAGTACGCCAGATAGTAATCCCACATCCGGATGAACTGGTCGTCGAACCCCAGCGCGCGCACCTCGTCGAGCGAGGCGTTGAATCTCCTCCGCCACTCGGCCAGGGTTCGCGCGTAATGTGCGCCCATATCTTCGGCGTGAAACAGCGACATTCGCGTCGCGCGCGCCAGTGAGCCGAGAATTTCGCTGAGCGATGCCAGCTCTGAACCCGGAAAAATGTACGTTTGGATCCAATCGGCATGCCGCCGGTATGCTGGAAACTTCTGATCGTTCATGGTGATCGTCTGCAGCAGCATCGATCCGTCGCGCTTGAGCAGCCGGTCGCAAGCGCCGAAAAATGTGTCGTAGTATTCCAGGCCAACCGCCTCGAACATCTCGATGCTCACGATTTTGTCGTACTCGCCGCGCAGATTGCGGTAGTCTTCACACAGCAACTCGATGTTATCCCCATATTCCGATGCGTCGAACGACGCGCGTGCATGGTCGAACTGTTGCTGGCTGATGGTGGTGGTGGTCACGCGGCAGCCGTAGTTGCGAGCCGCGTGCAAAGCGAAAGCGCCCCATCCGGTGCCGATTTCGAGCACGCGATCGGTTGGAGTCAACTCCAGTTTCCGGCAGATGCGATCCAGCTTCTGAGTTTGCGCCTTTTCCAGCGAATCTTCCGAGGTCTCATACCAGGCGCAGGAATACATCATGCTGCGGTCGAGAAACAGCCGGAAGAAATCGTTACTCAGATCGTAATGAGCACGGATATTGCGCCTGCTGCCTTCGATGGTGTTGCTTTTTCTGCGATGACTCAGCACACCGGAAAACCGGCTGAGCGCGGAAAGAAAGCTGTTCTTCTCTTCAAACAGCGCCAGGTTGCGAACCGCGAACCGGATCAACGACACCAGATCGGATGTGGACCAATCTCGATCCATGTACGCCGCGCCGAAGCCCACGTCGCCGCCCAGCAACGCCCGCTGGTAGAAGCGTTCGTGGCGGATCTCGATCCGCGCGCGAAGGTCGGCGCCAGAGTCGCCAAAACAGTGGACCGTGCCATCCTCGCACTCCACCTCGATGAATCCGGTGTGAATGCCGGCGAGCATTCGAAGGAAAAGCCTTTTTGTCACTTTGGAAGCTCCTTGGTCAGCCGTGCGGGATGCGTGAACACCGGCACCTTCTTGAGGTACAGCCGCAGCGCCTGCCAGTGAATCGCCCCGATCACTTTCGCCGTCATCCAGGGATGCGCGATCAGGGCGCGGTGCAGCGATCTCGCACTCCACGGCTCGCGACGTAGCGTCAAAGTCGCGTCGAAGAAGCTTTCGCCTCCTTCGAGCGTATTCATGTGCGCCACCAGATCGTCGCCCGGAGGCATCAACACAAACTTGTAGTCCAGATTCATGCCCATGAACGGCGAGACATGCAGCGCCTTGGGACATTGATAGTGCCGCGCATTGTTCGAGGGCAGTTGGTTGCCTGGATGCAACCAGTAATTGTGCGTTTCCCCGAAGGTGCTGTTCACTTCAGCCAGCACCACGCGCAGTGTGTTCGCCTGGTCGTAGCAGTAGAAGAAGGAGATGGGATTGAATGCGTAGCCGAGGTAGCGCAGGTGAGTCAGCAAAAAGATGGGCCCATCCGGCAACTGGATGCCATGCGCGCCGGCATCTTCCTTCAGTCGGTCGCGAAGAGACCGGCTCGCGTCGCCGAAATGATCGCGATTCTGGAAGCTGGCCCAATTGAAGCGATTGTAACTGAGGAATGGGGAAATGCGCGTTAATTCCGGAATACGATCGATATCCAGGCACGCCATGAACAGCTCATAAGTAAACTCGTGCGCCTTGGGCCGGAATCGCCGGTGCCGCAGCTTGCCGAAATAGAAACCCGGTTCCATAGCGTTAACAATCCACTCCGAGCATGCGGGCCACGCGAAGCGCCGAGTTCAGGCCATCCTCGTGGAACCCGTAGAACCAGTATGCTCCGCAGAAATGTGTGCGGTTCACGCCATTGATATCTTTCCAACGCGCTTGCGCCGCAATCGCTTCGCGCGTATAAAGCGGGTGATTGTAAATGATACGCTCGACGATCTTCGCCGGATCGATCGCTGCGCCGCCGTTCAGGGTGACGCAATAGCGCTCCTCTACATCGAGCGATTGCAGACGATTCATGTCGTAGGTCAAGGTGGCGGCATTCCGCCCGTTTAGCTCCAGATTGTAATTCCATGATGCCTGAGCGTCGACGCGCCGCGGAAGCAACGACGCATCCGTATGCAGACACGCTTCGTTTGCGGATGTGGTGAAGTTTCCAAGGACATCGCGCTCGGCATCAGCCGGCGATTCGAGCAGCGGCAGCACCTGGTCGCCATGGCAGGCAAACACCACCTGATCGAAGCACAGCGCCGGCCGATCTGCAAAATTCAGCGTCACGTGCGACTCATTCCGTTCCACCGACAGGATCTGCGCGCCCAAGTGAATCCGATCCTTATAAGGAGCGGCCAGCGGCGGAATGTATCGATGGCTCCCGCCACGCAGCACCCGCCACTTCGGATGCGTATTGATCCCCAGCATCCCATGATTATCGAAGAAACGTATTAGCGTCACGGCTGGAAACGAGCGGATCGCATCCAACGATGTCGACCACACCGCCGAGGCCATGGGGAAGAGGTATTTCTCGGTGAAGACGCCGTCGAATCGCGCCTCATCCAGGAAGTCTCCCAGCGTAGCTTGGTCCGCGCCCGGCTCTTCCAGCAGTTTTATCGCGCCACGATTGAACCGCAAGATTTCGGCGAACAGCTTGTAATGTTCAGCGCGCCACATGTTCGAGCGCTGCGCAAAGAACCCGCGAAGTCCGCGGCTGGAATATTCGAACCCGCTGTTCCGGCAGGTCACCGCGAACGACATGTCGCTGGGCTGCGTCTCCACGCCAAGCTCGGCGAACAGCTTCACCAGGTTCGGATAATTACGATCGTTGTGAACGATAAATCCGGTGTCCACCGCGAGTGGACCGCGGCTGCTCTCCACCAGGATCGTATTGGTGTGCCCGCCCAACCGGCCGTCTTTCTCGAACAGCGACACCTCATGCTTGCGGCTCAGATAATACGCAGCGGCCAGCCCCGCGATCCCGCTGCCGATCACGGCAATACGCATCGAAGCCCTTCATTGTGACATGATGTGCCTCAGGCATTCTTGCCGCTCAGCGCTATGATGACGATGATACTTACCGGCACGGCGGCCGTCTGCGGATTGATGTTGATCCTGTGGCTGATCCACCTGCCCATTCGCAATGCGGCGATAGTCGATGCAGGCTGGGCCGGCGGGCTCGCCATGCTGGCCGTGATCTACGCCGTGATGGGCGACGGCTGGATGCCGCGGCGCGTGGTAATCGGCGCCATGGTCCTCTACTGGGGCTTCCGCCTGGGGCTATTCCTACTGCTGACGCGCGTGATCGGCCATCCAGAAGAAGGACGCTACGTCGAGCTCCGCCGCAAATGGGGCAGCAACATCGCGCTCAAGTTTTTCGTGTTCTTCGAAGTGCAAGCGCTGCTGGATGTCGTGCTCTCCGCGCCCTTCCTGCTGGCTGCCCTCGATCCAAAGCCGCACTTTACCGCACTCGAAATCGTCGGCGTGGCGATTTGGCTCATTGCCCTGATGGGCGAGATCGTCGCCGATGCCCAGCTCAGGCGCTTCAAGATGAATTCTTCCAACCGTGGCAAGACTTGCCAGGTGGGGCTCTGGCATTACTCCCGGCACCCGAACTACTTCTTCGAATTCCTCATCTGGGTTAGTTACGCGCTGTTTGCGCTCGATGCCCCCTTTGGCTATGTCGGTCTGCTATCGCCCGCGCTGATCCTCTACTTCTTGCTTCGGCTGAGCGGTATTCCGGCCACGGAGGCCCAGGCATTGCGATCCCGAGGCGATGAGTATCGCGCCTACCAACGCACCACCAGCGCCTTTGTACCGTGGTTCCCCAAAGGAAGATAGACGCCCTTGCCTGACTGGTACAGCCCTTGGCTCGAGAGGGGCCTGATTCCCGACCCTCTGATCCGCTTCGGTATCCGCCGCCTGATCGCTGCACGGCTGCGTCAGGAATCGGCCGGCACTATCGAGCAACAGCGCACCCGCCGCATGCAATTCGTCGAGGAACTGCGCCGAAGCCTGATCGCCATTGAGACCTCTGCGGCGAACACGCAGCATTACGAAGTGCCGGCGGAGTTCTTCCAGTTGGTACTGGGTCCGCATCGGAAGTACAGTTGCGCCTGGTGGCCGCCGAGTGCGGTGACCCTGGCCGAGGCGGAGAAAGCTGCGCTGCAGCTCACCGCGGAACGGGCGCGCATTGAAGACGGCCAGGAGATTCTCGATCTCGGTTGCGGCTGGGGCTCGTTCTCGCTGTTCACCGCCGAGCGATTTCCCAACTGCCGGATTCTGGGAGTCTCCAACTCGCGTACCCAAAAAGCGTTCATCGACTCGCAGAAGGAGCAGCGTGGTCTTCGCAACCTGGAGATTATCACCTCCGACATGAACAACTTCGCTACTGGGCGCCGCTTCGACCGCGTTGTGTCGATCGAGATGTTCGAACACATGCGAAACTACAGCGAATTGATGGAACGAATCTCCACCTGGACGCGCCCGGATGGACTCCTCTTCGTCCACGTCTTCGCTCATCGCGAATTCGCCTATCCATTCGAGGTCGGTGATTCCAACGACTGGATGGCCCGCCACTTCTTCACCGGCGGCCTGATGCCCAGCGACGATCTGCTGTTGTATTTCCAGGACCACTTCCGGGTCCGCGACCATTGGACCTGGGAAGGCACGCACTACCAGCGCACTGCGGAAGCCTGGCTAGAGAATATGGACCAACATCGCGCTGAGATTCTCAGGCTCTTCGCCGATACTTACGGCGCGGCGGACGCCAGACGTTGGTTCGAGCGCTGGCGCGTATTCTTCATGGCCTGCGCCGAACTATGGGGCTACCGGCAGGGCCAGGAGTGGATCGTGTCCCACTATCTATTTGAAAAACAAGGGCATTCCGATAGTACTAGTGGTTTTCCAAAAACCGCCGATAAGTAGGGTGTTCGCCTTATGCAACCCGAACCAACACCCGCTGCGAAACTCAGAAAACGAGTCTTCGTCGGATTCGCCGGCACCATCACGATGGGCCTCGTCCTCGGCGGCTGGTACGTCAGTTCCCGGATTCTGGTGGCCGCGAAACCTCCGTCCATTACGCGCTTGATCCTGCCTCTGCCGCCGAGTCCGCCCGAGCCCGCGCCATCGCGTCCGGCAAAGCCGCTGAAAGCGAATCCTCGCCCCGGTGAAACTTATTTGCAATTAGCGGCGATGGGTCCGCGAGCGATGGACGGCTACCTGGAAGAGTTGGCGTCGGAAGGGATTCACCCGTCGATCGGACCAGGCCCTTCTGAAAACATCTACCGCGTCCTGATGGGCCCGTACGGCACCCGCACGGAACTGGAACAGGCACAGCGCACGCTGGAAGGGCAGGGAATCCGCGCCATGGTGCGTACGTACTAACTTTTCCAGCGGACGCCCAAGTTCAGCTCTTTGCGACAATAATCCAGACTGCGATCCATGTGTTCAAGCTGCTGCACCTTGAGCGCATCCATGTATTTCTCGCGCCCGCCGGCAACATCCTCCACAATCTGCGGTTTGTCGTACGGCCGTCCGTGCTTGGCCAGCGCGAGAAAGCGCGCCAGATCGCGAGAACGGGCGCGCGGAAACCACTTGGTCCAAAATTCCTGCGAGTAAACCGGAATCACTACCGGCGGCCGAGCCGTGATCGGCTTGCAATAGATGTACACGCCCTGGGGCAGAATGTCCGCCGCACGCGCCACCAGCGCCTTGAAATCCACCGTCCCTTCGCCGAGCGGGACCCACTGCACCGCGACGCCATCGGGCTGCTCATAAACAACGGAGTCGCGAAGGTGAAACGTGACCGCGTACGGCCCCAGTTCCTCCAATGTCGTCCGCGTATCTTCGGCGACGAAAACCGGATTCCCCGTGTCCAGATACGAGCCGACAAACTCCTTGCCGGCAGTCTCGATCAACTGCCGCGTCTGCCACGCCTGCAGATCCTTGTGATTTTCTATGCCGATCTTGAGCCCCGCGTCCATCGCCTGGCTGCGCACCTCACGCAGGATCTTGAGAGCAGTCTCCACGTGGGGCTCCACCGGCCCGGTGTCCGGCATGCTGTAGCGGTCGCCCGCCAGCAGCGCGCGGACAATCGACGATCCCATAGCCGCCGCACGCTCGATATTCTTGCGTAACGTCGCGACCACTCGCGGGATCTGGTCGGCGGTCTTTGGCAGGATCGCACCGCCACCGGTTTCAAGATGGAGCCCCACCTCCTTCGACCAGGCGCGAACCTCGGCCCAATGCTTGGGGTCCATCACCCCAGGATCGAGCGAGTCCTGCAGAAAAATCGCATCCAGCTTCTGCTTGGCGCAATAGTCGAACAACGCGCGGTCGTTCCAGCGCTCGAATCGCAGGCAGTAGGTATTGATGCCAAGTAGCCACTGGCGAGGCGCGGCGGCGGCCGGCAGCGCGAGAGCCAACGTGGATCCAAGAAAGCTCCGGCGGGTCATGAACCAGATTTTGCCACACCCGCCGAGGCCTTGCTCGTGTTATCGCGCGAAAGTGCGGCTAAAAACTGATACGCCCGTTGAACTGAATCTCACGGGAAGTAAAAGTGTTACTCAAGACGCCAAATCCCGCGCTGTTGATATTCGGGGTTGCGGACACCGAAAAATTGGGGTGGTTGAAGATGTTGAACATCTCAGCGCGAAGCTCAAAAATAATTCGTTCGGTGATTTTCGTCTTCTTGACGAAGTTCACGTCCACCTGATGCAGGTTCGGCCCGGAGCACGACTTGAAAAGTCCATGATCTCCCAGCAAACCCGGGGATGGATTTGTCAGAACCGCGGAGTTCGCCCCCAGCGTTGCGCCGGGCGCAGCCGTCGCGGAATTGTTGTAACTGACAAAACTCGACGGAAGGTAGGAGGCCCCCTTCGCCGGGTCCTTGTACACTCCCACCGCGCTGCACACAGCAGCGTCGTTCATCCCTAGCGCGACTGCGGGATTGTTGCCGGAGTTGCCCGTTCGATTTACGGTCCCGAGGCCCGACACCAGCGTCATGGGAATCCCCGAGCGCGAAGTCCAGAGACCGCCGGCTTGCCAGCCTTCCAGCGCCTTGCCGACGAAACCCGTCGAAAGCCAGCGCCGTCCGCGGCCGAATGGAAACTCATACACTCCGTTGAAATGAAGCGTGTGATGAATGTCGAAATCCGCGCGCGTCCGGTTGTAGCCCGGCTGATGAAAGTCCAGCGTACGGTCCAGCTCACTCTGCGAACCGGTGATGCCGGAGTTAGACAGGACCTTGGCCCAAGTGTAGTTGGCCTGGAACTGCAGGCCGTGCGAGAGCCTGCGGCGGAGTTCCACTTGCATGGCGTTGTAACTCGAGCTCATTCCATTGGTGAAGGCTTGGTCAAATGCGGTGAATGGATTGGGCAGGAAGAAATTCGCGGGCAGCGTCCCCAAGCCTTGGCATCCGGTAGCCTTGAGGAGCTGCTGCGTGCAGTTGTTGCTTACCAGGAACCAGAACTGGCCGGGCACCTGCTGCCCTGGGTTGAACGTGTTGGTGAAAGTGCTGTTCGAGTAGAACGAAGTTGGGAAGTTGATCTTCTCCAGTATGGGCAGCGGCCCCTGTCCTGCCAAACCCTTATTGGCGAACGTTGGCGTGCCAGTGTTCGAGCCGGTGCAGGCGAGACGATTGGCGGTGCAGATGGTGAGATTCGTTGCCGCTTGCTGGAACTCCGAGAGCAAGCCTGGAGTCACGTTGGGCTGGCTCAAATCGTCGCCACGATACATACCCGTGGCATGGTTGCCTACATAGCGAACCTCCATCGCCATCACCGGCGAAAGCTCGCGCTGAACGCCAAAGGACCACTGCTGCACATAGGGCGTTCTCAGGTTTGGGTCAATCGCATAAATGCCCGATCCACCGGCCGAAGAAAAGCTGGCCAGGAAGTTCTTGTATTGCGATTGCGGCACTGCGAACGCGGGTGGCGGCAGCACCTGGTTCACGCTTGAATTCAGCACAGCCAGTGGATCGCCGGCGGTGGGGCTGACGGCCACTCCGCTGTGCAGACCCAGGTTACTTGTGGTGACGTTGCTGATGATGGTCAAGGTATCGCGGACGAAGCTGATGGAGTACCCGCCGCGCAATACGGTCTTCGAGGACGGCTGCCAGGCGACACCGATGGATGGTGCAAGATTGTTGTAGCGCGTCCTCCAGAACGGCTTGCCGTTGCTCTCGCCACCTGGAACCAGTTGCGTCGTGGAGGCCAGACTCCCGAGCAGGTCGTTGTACGTGACGCTGGAACTGGTGTGGAACAGAGGTCCATATGGGGTCACGTCGCCCAGTTCGTTGCTGGGAATCAACATGCGCTTGTTTACCATGTCGGCCGCCGGTACCACCTCCCAACGCAAGCCGGCGTTCACGGTGAGATTCGGCCGCGCTTTCCAGGAATCCTGGCCGTAAAAGTTATAGGAGCGCTCGCGGATAAAGAACGCATCGGTTAGGCCTGAGACATAGCCTTGGCCCGGTATGGCGTTGTAGGTCTGGGAAATGTTGTTGACTAAACCAGTTACCGCCGAAAAAACACTCTGCGCACGAGTACAAATGCTGCTGCCCGCGGAGCCCGTTGGAAGACTCGGGAACCCGGAGCAACTGCTCAACCCATCGCTATTCGTGGCGTTCGAGCCGAGCGCAACCACCGGAATCACGCCGCCGTTGACCCCGGAACCGCCGGCGAAATCGTTGAACCGGTGCGTCGACGCGGAACTGATCAGCAGGCCCGCCTTGATCGTGTGCGCGCCCTTCACCTTGGTGAAGTTGTCGGCGAGCGAATAGAATGGCGACAAGCGCCCCTGCGGGTCGAAGGCGTATTCCGGATTGGAAATCGCGTTAGCTGGATTGGGGGCCTGGTTGGTGACCCCCGGGAAGTACACGTTGAAAGTGCGTCCGAAAGGCGGTGGCAGGAACGTGATCTCCGGGCGGCTGAAGCCGAAACGCACTTCATTGAATGCCGACGCGCCGAAGCTGGAGTTGATCGCCAGTGCAGCCAGCCGCTGGCGGAAATCCGTGTTATCCTGCACGTCGCAAACCGCGCCCACGCAGTTCGTCGCGATTCCTTTCGGAAATTGCGCGTCCGCTCCTGGGGTTGTCGGATCGTGTTCCCAATGCCAATCCCCTTCCAGCCAGTGCGTCCCCCATTTGGCCGACTCGAATATTTTGTGATCCACTCGCAGATCGTAGAGCTTGTCCAACTCCGCACCGGGAGTATTGAACCGGATGCCCACGATGTTCAATCCGTCGCCGGCAGTCGGATTGACGCTCACTGAGCCGCCCGCAACGGGCAGTGGTATGGCATCGATCAACGATTTTGTGAAGCTGTTGATGGGCAGGTTTCGCGAACTGGCGGTAAGCAGATTCACCGTGTGGCTTTGTCCATCCGCACCCTGGTACGTGAATAGTCCGGTACGTGCTGGAGCGGTCAAGACTGTTCGAGAGTCCGTGCTCTGGAAGTGCCGTTGGAAAACGGAGTAGGAGAAGAAAAAGAACGTTCGATCCTTGCCGTGGTACACCTTGGGAATCTCCACGGGCCCACCGATACTGCCGCCATAGCGATGCTGACGCAGGATGGGCCGCGGAGTGCCCGTGAAGTTGTTGTTCCAGGAGTTGGCGTTGAATGCGTCATTGCGGCCGGCGTAGAACGCGCTTCCGTGAAACTGATTGCCCCCGCGCGCCGTGGTCATGCGGATCTGGACCACGCCGTCGCCGGAGTCGGCGCCGACGTTCTGACCGGTAATGCTGAACTCGCCGATACTCTCCAGTGCAATGCTGCTGGCCGCGGAGAACCCTGCAGTCTTGATGAAACTGTCGCGCACGTCAATTCCGTCCTGGACCAGATTGTTGCTGGAACCACGCAAGCCATTCATGATCGAGGCGCCGGAGGTGGAACTCCCCGTCGAGGTCACTCCGGCCAGTTGAGTGGCGAAATCGAGTGGGTTGCGCGTCGTCGAGGGCAGGTCCACGATCTGCTGGCGGTCCACGTGAGTCTTGAGCTCGCTGGACGCTGCGTCAACCGGGGCCTGGACGTCTTCCACGGTGACCACTTCATTGGTTCCACCTACGGCGAGCGTCGCCCTCAGGTTGGAGTCTTGAGCGGTGATCACTTGGACGCCGGCCGCCTCCCACTGTCGAAAGCCGGGCGCTACGATCTTCACCGAGTAGGTGCCAAACGACAGACCGGGAATAGTGAATGTCCCCTCACTGCCGCTCTTGACCGTGATAGTGGCGCCAGTGCTGTTGTCCGTCGCCGTAATCTGCGCGTTCGGAACCACCGCGCCTTGCGGATCGAATACCGTCCCGCTGATGGAACCACGTTGCACTTGCGCTGTCGCCAGGGAAGCAACCATCAGCGCCAAAAGCACGACATCTCTCAGTCTCATATTTGTCCCTTTCTGAACCAACCCTCGTTGCGGAAAATTGGGACTAATATATCACCGCCAAGCATGCATCGCAAGACTCTTAATGTGTATTATCAAACGCAAAATACAAATGTTGCTTCCAAACAATGAAGGCGGCCGGATAGTCCCGGCCGAATCGCGGGATGTAGGCGCTACCTCGCTGCCGGCTCGGGCTCCAGCAGGCCAGCCCGTTTGTCTTCCTCGAGCGAATAGGTCAGCACTGGATCGGCGCGGCCCTTCACGTGAACCGATCCCATGCTCCGGAAGCGGAACGAACCTCGCAGCGCGTTGTGCGTGTACTCGCTGATCAGGATGCCGACACCAAGCTCCTTGGCGGCGGAGTGGATGGCTTTCAGGTCTTCGGCGTTGACCATAGCCGCGGTGGTGGCCGTAGTCGACAGCAGCTTCGCGCCGTAAAAATCGTAGAGGGACCGGCGCGCCAGGAAATACAGCAGCCCGAGTGAAATGCCGTTGGTCACCAACCCGACGACAATGAACGTAAACAGTAGCTTGGTGCGGTATTTCAAGAGAAGCCCCCGGATTCCTATCGGCGGAACGGCGTTACGGGATGATAGCCGGCATGCACGCGATCTGGGGCGATGCCTGTTGTTGACATTCGACACTACGGCCTGCTATTCTATTGTAGACGATCGACATCAGGAAACAGGCCCCCGATGAATTGGCATGATCTCAAGTTACGCGTGAGCGCGTTGTTGTTTCGCCGCCGGACGGAGCGGGACCTGGACGACGAACTCCAATTCCACCTGGCCATGCAGGCCCGCAAGAATCAGGCCGGCCCGATGAGCGCCGATGACGCCGGCTCCAAGGCCCGGACGCAGTTTGGCAAAGTCGAACAAGTGAAAGAAGCCTGCCGCGATGCTCGCGGCCTCCAGCGCATCGAAGCGCTACTCCAAGATATCCGCTATTCCTTACGCGGCCTTCGCTCCGCTCCAGGATTCGCCTTGACCGTCATCCTGACGATTGCGCTTGGTTTGGGCCTGAACACGGCGCTATTTACCGTTTTCAATGTCTACGTATTACGGCCGCTCGCCGTTCGCGACCCCGCGGGCTTGTATGAATTCACCTGGAACACTCGGGCCGCCGGACGGCACCGCTTCACCTGGCAGGAATTGCGTGATTTTCAAGAGCAGAATACAGCCTTCTCGGAAACAATGGCATACGCCAGCCTCTTGACCCAGATGGAAGGCCGCGCGGCGTTCGGCCATCTGGTGGCCGGCAACTACTTTTCCGACCTGGGAATCGGCGCGGCGTTGGGCCGGCCGTTGCTCAGCCGGGATGACGGCGCGCCGGGAACTGGGGCTGTCGTAGTGATCAGTTTCGCTGCCTGGGGCAAACGGTTTGGTAACGATCCGAACATTGTCGGAAGGAAGTTGCTGGTTCACGGCTATCCGATGCAAGTAGTCGGCGTGGCTCAAGAGGGCTTCAGCGGCCTGGGCGCGCCAGCCGACTTTTGGGCGCCGCTGAGCGCCGCTCCCTTGTTGATGGAAGGCCCGAACCTGTTCGGTGCGACGAGCGGGCGAGGCCCGCGGCCCCAACTCATACGAATCATCGGACGCTTACGGCCAGGAACCCGGCTGCGGCAAGCCGAGGCAATCCTGACAACCTGGGCGCGCCAAATGACCTCCGGTGCGCCGGATGCCGAGAAGGCCACGGGGGCCGTCCTGGATTCGCAAGCCACCATGGTGCCGGCGAGCCCGGAAATCGTGGCCGCGGTTGCGCCCATCTTCGTGGCATTCGGCTTGGTGTTGCTGATTGCTTGCGGCAACGTTGCGAACATGATGCTCGCCCGCGGCATCGCCAGACAGCGAGAGATAGGCATTCGGCTCTCGCTCGGCGCCGGGCGCGGCCGGTTGATTCAACAATTGCTGACTGAGAGCATGCTCCTCGCCCTGCCTGCGGCCGCCGCCGCATTCGCCGTGGCCAAAGCGACAATTCGTCTAGGCGAGTCGACCATCCTTGCTACCCTTCCTCGTCACTACCTGGATCTCATAACCATTCCGCCGCTCGATCCCGACTGGCGGGTGTTCGCCTTCATGCTTGCAGCGGCGGTCGCGTCGGCGCTGGTATTCGGCTTGGCCCCCGCCGTTCAGATTACCCGCCCAAACGTTGTCCAAGCGGCGCGTGGAGAATTCTCCGCTGACCTTCGGCCCATGCGACTGCGCAGCGCCCTGGTGATCGGCCAGATCTCATTCTCGGCTCTGATTGTGATCTGCGCGGCAATCCTACTCCGCGCCAACAATCGTCTGGTGAACATCGATATTGGGTTAGAGGCGCACGGAGTTCTGGAGATGGAGGTTCAGGGCAAATCTCGCTCCGCGGTCCTCGAACGGCTCGCTTCCGAACCCGTCGTGCAGTCGATCGCGGGCGCCAGCAAAGTCCCGTTTCAAGGCAATCTGCCCACGCTGCTGGTGAAACCGGAAGACGTCGCGGATCGCTACCGGGTGGGGTACATATATGTTTCACCTGAGTACTTCCCGGTGTTCCGAATTCCGATCCTGCACGGCCGCGTCTTTACCGAGGACGAAGCTAGAGCCGAAGCGCCGGTAGCCGTGGTCAGCCAGTCGACGGCGCGGAGCCTCTGGCCAAACCGGGAGGTCCTCGGCCGGTTGGTTCGCACGGAGGTGGACGTGCTCCGGCGTCAATCGGCCAGAGCGCCGTCCTACGCGGCCGTACGCATTATTGGGATCGCCGCCGATGTTACCAACGGTTGGGCAGCTCAAGGAGCCGATCCCACGTGCTTCTATTTTCCATCCCGCAATCCAGCCAGGGGCCTGCCGGGAACATTTGCCCAGAACGGTGGAACCATCTTGCTCGTTCGCGTGAATGGGGATGTCTCGGTGGCCCGGCGGGACCTGAATGCCAGCCTGACCGCCGCCGATCCCAGTGCCATTGAGCAGATCGGCACTATGGACGAAATTCTCGCGGAGCAGCGGTACCCGTTCCGCCTTTCTTATTGGGTGTCCTCCACCATTGCAGCCTTGGCGCTGTTGCTGACGTTATCCGGGATTTACGGAGTGCTGTCGTATGTGGTGACCCAGCGTACCAAGGAGATCGGCATCCGGGTGGCGCTCGGCGCAACAGCGCGGCAGGCCGCCGGATTGGTTCTGAAACAATCGCTGCGTTTTGCCGCCATTGGCAGCGTGCTAGGCGCGGCCGCAGCCGCCGGCGCATCGCGGCTCCTGGCATCGCAACTTGAAACATTCCAGGCGTTCGATGCAGTTGCTTTCACGGCGGGCGTGCTGCTGGTGTTAATGGCAACGGTCGGCGCGGCATTTCTCCCCTCGAGACGAGCGGCGCGGATTCAACCACTAATAACGCTACGGCACGACTAGTCGCACATCCTGTCTATTCCGCCCCTCGCCGCCGTTGCTGCCCCTGTTGTTGCTGCTGCCGCGTATTGTTCTCCTTATCGATCGCCTGCTGCTTTTCGCGATTCAGCTCCCACATGTCCACGCTCTGGTCGAAATCCCCCAGCAGGTACTTGCAGAAGTAATCGGCGCGGATCCAGGAGAAATAATCCGCAACCGGTCCGTATCCATGCCGCTGGCCTGGCAGCACGATCATGTCGAAACGCTTGTTCGCCTTGATCAACGCATCCACCAGACGCATGGTATTGCCCGGATGCACGTTGTCGTCGATGTCGCCAGTGGAAAGCAGCAGATGCCCCTTCAGGTTCTTGGCGATGTCCGAATTTTTCTCAATCTGATACTCGAAGTGCACCGTGCCGTCTTTGTCCGTAACTTCTTTCACCCCGTGATGCTTCTCGCTCCAACTCCGGTTGTAGATATTGTTCTCGTGATTGCCCGACTCCGATACCGCCACCTTGAAGAAGTCGGGATAAATCAGCATCGCCGCCGCCGACATGAAGCCGCCTCCGGAGTGACCCCAGATGCCCACCCGATCGATGTCGATAAACGGATAACGCTCGGCCAGTTGCTCCACCGCCGCCTTCTTATCCGCCAATCCGTAGTCGCGAAGGTTGCCGTAACCGAACGTGTGATACCACTTCGAGCGGTGCGGATTCCCACCGCGATTGCCCACCTCGATCACCACGAATCCGAGCTGCGACAGCATCAAGCTGGCGCTTCGCGGCGTGAAAGTCTTCGTCACTTGCTCGGTCTGCGGCCCCGGATAAACAAAGGCAATGATCGGGTACTTCTTCGCCGGGTCGAAATCGAACGGCTTGTACATCACGCCGTAGAGGTCCGTGATCCCGTCGTCAGCCTTCACCTTGAACGGCTCCGGAAACTTGTAGCCCGCCTGAATCATCGGATTCAGGTCGGTGGTTTCGAGCGGAAGCAGCGCCGTCCCCTGCGGATCGAACAGCACCGACTTCGGCGCCGAGTTCACGCGCGAGCTGGTGTCCACGAAATACCGCGCATCATCGGACATGTTGATAGTGTGCGATTCGTCGCCGGCATCCAGCAGCTTCATTCCGCTGCCGTCCAGGTTCACGCGATACATGTGAACGTAATAAGGATCTTCGCCATCCTCGCGCCCGTCGGCGGTAATGTAGGCCACCCGCGCCTTCTCATCCACGCCCATAATGTCCTCGGCAACGAACTCGCCGTGAGTGATCTGATTCTTTAGCTTTCCATTTGTATCATACAGATAATAATGGCCCCAACCATCCCGCTCCGACCAGAATAAAAGCTCCGCACCGTTGTTAATCACGCGCAGCGGCTTCGAGTCGATGTAGACGTTCATCCGTTCCTCAATCAGCGGCTTCACCTCGCCCGTGGCTGTATCGGCGACACATACATCCACCCGATGCATGTCGCGGCTGATGCGCGAAAAATAGAGCTTGTCCGATCCCGGACCCGCCCACACCGATTCGTTCTTGTCGTGCTCCCTGGCCCGCGCCGTCGCGCGCTCGGTCTCCACCGAGATGCTCTGATCCTTGAATCCATCGGCTTTCATCTGCGTGCGACTCTTGGCGGCGAGATCGAAGACCTCCAGCTTGGGTTGCGGCGCATTCGCCTCGCCCGGCATCACGTAGGAATACGATTCAAGCGTCGGCCGCGGATTCGAAAGAACATTGATGACCCATAACTTCGCGACCTTGCGTTGATCCTGCCGCACCACGGCGAACTTCTTCGAGTCCCTGGCCCAAAAGATGGCGATTGACGGCACACGCGCGTTTTTGTCCTGCCCCTGCCCCTCGCCGGCGCGGGTATCGGTGGTCTGCTGCTGATCCTGCTGTTCGCGCTGGATCTCCAGCCGATCCTGATCCATCATCCGGCGCGTGTAGCCGAAGTCTTCGGTACCGTCGGTGGTAAGCTGCGTCTCGACGATCGTCGGGTCGTCCGCCTTCTTCAGCGCCTTGGCGTAGTTGGCGGCATCCATCATGTAGAGGTTGTGGTTGCGCGCGAAGACGATGGTCTTGTCGTCCGGTGAAACAGACGCCCAGCGAGGCTTGCGCGCCGGCCGCTCGTCGAGCAGCGCCAGCTTGCCGAACACCAGGTCGTATTCAAACGCCAGCGTCTTGCTGCGCGGGTTGGCTGGACCACCGCCGGCATTGGCGTTGCGCTGCTGCGGATCGTCATCGGCATCGTCATCCGAGGGCGTCTGCTGAGCCGCCGCGGCCGCCTTCTTTTCACCGGGAATATTCGCATCGCGCGGAACGTCGATTTCAAACTGGATCGCTCCCTCGTTCTTGACGAACTTGAAGTTACGGATATTGAGATGCTGCGAATCGTGCGGGAGCCCGGTCGCGGCAGTCAGCGCCGCCGCCAGCTTGGGTGGATCGAACACCAACGACTTGCTCTTCTTCGCCGGATCGACGATGTAGTATTTCCGCCCGTTGTTGTTCTCCCAGCTATACCAGAAGCGATCCCCCGCATCCATCCAGTGCGGCGTAACAGCGGTATCGAACACCATCTTCCCGACCTTGGCCGGCGTCCAGCGCGCCGCCAGTTCATAGTTGGCCTTATTGTGTTTCACCGCCGCCCCGGCAGGCGAGATAGTGGCCGCCGTCCCATTCGGCGGCACAGTGTCATCGGCGGCAGCGAGCGTTAGCGCAAGCAACCCAGCGGCAAACAGCACGGTATTCAATCGAATCGTCATAGCAGTAGCAAGACCTCTCTTCGTCAAAGGCGGCCAGCGTCACGCGCGGCCAATGGGATTAATATATCCCATAGGGTGACAACCACGTGGCAAGCTTCAACTGGCGATTTGAATGGGATGCCCAAAAGGCTGCTGCCAACCTAGCCAAACACGGCATTACCTTTCAACAGGCCGCCACGGTCTTGCTGGATCCGTTGGCAGTGACGAACTTCGACGAAGAGCACAGCAATGGTGAAGAACGGTGGGTGACACTGGGTTTATCGATCGCTGGTATCGCGCTGGTTGTGGTTCACACCTTCGAGCAACAGGGTCCCGATGCCGCCAATGTTCGAGTTATCTCAGCTCGCCCCGCGACGCGCGCAGAAATGCGAAACTATGAAGAAGGAACGCTATGAAGCCCGAATACGATTTCCAGAAAGGGACCCGCGGTAAGTTCTATCGCCCGAACGCTACGCTCCAATTGCCCGTCTACCTGGAGCCGGACGTCCTGGCGTTCTTATCCGCGAAAGCCGAGAAGAAGGGGCTCTCCCTCGATCAGCTCGTGAACGAACTGTTGAAGCGGGAAATCGGCATCATCGAAACCGTCGGCTAGCTCCCTACTCGCCCCAAACCTTTTCCAACATCCTCGAATACTCGCCCGACGAGTACAAATCAAACTGAAAATCGCTCGCCGCCAAAGGTGTAAACTCCCGCTCACCCTGCTTCACCGCGAACATCTGATCCGCGAACTTGAAGTAGTTGCGCAGGAAATCGTCGCACAACAGCTCACGCGCCGGCGCGGCCGCAAACACATACTGCAACCCAAGCGCGCGCGTAAAGATGGACTTGAAATCCGCCACGCCCCACTTCCGCAGCTTCTCCTGGATATTCGCCGGCGCGTCCTGCACCAGCATCGCAGCGAAACTCTGAAACGTGATTCCCGTAGGCAACTGCTCCCGGTTATGATCGGCAAACTCCACGCACTGATCGATCCACCGTGCCAGATCCTTGCCGACGTAATAGAGCATCCGCAGCTCCGAGTACCGGCCGTCCAGGAGCGCCCGGTCCAGGTCCTCCCGGGACGATTCGCCTGTAGGTAACAGGCCCTGCAGCTTCAAACTCGCGCGCGAGCTCTCCACCAGCTTGTTAGGCCCGCCCGCATCCGCAAACGGGTGCAGAATGAGCGGAGGAAGGGTCAAAACAGGCCGATTTTCCAGCATTGCAGCGGTTCCGAACGATGATCTGAGTGCCATATCTGCACCCAGTATGCTGGTTTACTTGCGTTCGGTCAGTAGTACCTTGGCTTCAATTGTTTGGTCCCCACGCAGGACCTTCACAAGTACTTCCTGCCCAGGCTTTTTGGCCCGTAGCGCGTACGTGAAATCATACAGGTTCTGGATCGGCTTGCCGTCAAACTCGGTCAGGATGTCGCCGCCTTTGAGTCCGGCCTTAGCCGCGGGCGATCCCGGACGCACATCGGCGAATTTCACGCCGTTCGGAATCTCGGTGAAGTCCGGGATGCTGCCGAAATCCGGGCCATAGCCTGACACCTTGCCCGAATGCGCCGACGCATCGGCGGTTGGCGCATGCGCATCGGCTACGCGCACAAACTGCGGCCGCGGTGATCCATTAGCCAAGTGATCGGTCACATCCGCGATCAGCTCCAACAGCCGCACCGCGTCCGGCGCGTCGATCTTGTCCCAAGTGTCGCTGGGCTTGTGATAATCGGCATGGAGCCCGGAGAAAAAGAACAGCACCGGCACCTGCTTGGTAGTGAACGAAGTGTGAGCGCTCGATCCGTAGCCCGCCCGCTCGGTAACATCCTCCACGAAATCGTGCCGCGACCCGGCGTCCTTTAGTACATCGGCCAGAGTGGTACCAGTCCCGACGCCACCCACGTAAACTTTGCGATCCCGCACCCGCCCGATCATATCCATATTGATCATCGCCACCGCGTTCGCCAGCGGCAGCACCGGATGATTCACGTAATAACTCGACCCCAGCAGCCCCAGCTCCTCGCCCGCGAAAGTGAGAAACAGAATCCCGCGCTTGTGTTTCGGCTCGCGCGCGAACCAGTGCGCCAGCTCCAGAACGCCCGCGGTACCCGACGCATTGTCGTCGGCGCCCGGATGCACCGTGCCCGCCAGCGACGGCGCCATGGAGAACTGCTCGCCCAGTCCAAGGTGATCGTAATGCGCCCCGATGATGACGTACTCATTAGAATCGCCGGCCAGATAAGCCCCAACATTGTGTACCGTCTTCACTTCGCGCCGGATGTCGATATTCAAATCCAGCCGCAGCGTATCCGGCAGCGCGAACGACTGTGGATGCAGATCCTTGTCGATTGAGGCCTCGATCGTCTCCAGGTTCTTCCCGCCGAGAGCCAGCCATTTCGAAGCCACATCCGCCTTCACCTGCACGAACTCGATTCCCGCGTTGGCGGGCCCAGCCGTCGAGCCAAACTTCTCCAGCGTATCGGTATCGCTCGCGTGTGCAGCGACGTCGTTCACCAGCAGCACTGCCTTCGCCCCGTGCATCTTGGCATTCGCCGCCTTGGCGAAAATCTGCGAATGCTGCGTGTAGACCTTGCCGTCGAAAACGCTCTTCTCATCGAATTCCTGCGGCTCGTGACGCAGCACCAGCACGATCTTGTCCTTCACGTCCAGGCCCGCGTAATCGTCGTAGTTATATTCCGGCGCCGTGATCCCGTATCCGGCGAACACCAGCCCACCCGAGATCTTTCCGTCCGACGACAGATTCAAAGGCACGAAGTCCTGCTGGAATTTCAGCGAACTCTTCTGGCGTCCATTGACGTACCGCGCCTCGTTCTTGCCGCCCAGCCGCGCACTGGTGGTCACCTCAAAATCCTGATAGTAGGAATCACCACTCAGCGGTTTCAAATTCATCGACCGGAATTGGTCGCGTATGAAGCCCGCGGCGCGTTCCAGTTCCGGCGACCCGGTCAGACGCCCGCGCAACTCCGGCGACGCCAGATACTTCACGTAGCCGAGATACTCGGTCGAGCTCATCTCGGCGGCCAGCAGCCCGCCGGCGACGGCAAACAAAATTGGAAGGCGCATTTATTTCTTCAGAGGGGAGGGAATCGAAACTTCGCAACACTTCTCGCCCGCGTTCTGCGCGGTCTTTTGATAGTTCAGCTCGCCGTTGATGATCTGCTCCAGGTTCACCCAGGGATAGTTCCCGACCAAGCGCCGGCCATTGATAAAGATGGTCGGCGTGGCATCGACGTGCAGCGCTTTTGCCTGCTCCATCGACGCGTCCACTTCCGCCTCGGTGGCCTTGGTGTCGATGCAACGGCCAAGCTGCATGCCGTCGAGATCGGGCGCGGTCTTGACAAAGTCCAGAACCTTCGCCTTCAGATTGTCTGCGTTGATCTCGCCTTGATGTTCGTACATCCAGTCGTGATACCGCCAGAAGGCAGCCGGATCCTGGCGGAACACACAGCGCCCGGCGATGGCCGCCGCTTTGGCCCAGGGATGAATCTCTACCAGCGGCTTGTCTTTGAAATACAGCCGCACTTCCTTGGCGAAATTGATCGGCAGATTCTCGCGCAGGATCTTCGCTTCTTCCTTGCAGTTCGGACACTCGAAATCGCTGAAGATCACGATCACCACCGGCGCGCCCGCAGCACCGAAACTCGGCGAAAGATCGGTTTTCAACTTCTCCAGATCCGCCTGGAACGGATTCTTCTTCAGATCGTAAAGATACCCGCGAACTAGTTTCTGCCCGTCTTTGGTGACGAAAAACACTTCATCCTGCGTCCGGCCCATGTACGACAGATGCACATCGATCTGCTGCAAATCGGACACCATCGATGGCTTGGGATCGTCAATCTTAATGGTCACCTCCGGCATGATAGCCAGTAGATGCCGGACATAGGCTTCAAGCGCAGGTGTGTCGATTCCGCCTTGCGGCTTCACCTGGCCGCCAAGCGAGCCAAGGCACAAACACAATGCGGCGATTAGTGCGTAACGCATATATCTCGATTGTAGCGAATGGTTGCTCGAAAAACCGGGGACAGGCTTCCAGCCTGTCGGAATAAAGATTTTCAATCGGGCTTAGTAATACATTTGATGCACAAAATGTTTTGATGCCATCGGGATTCGTCGTATACTGGCGCTCTCATGAACCAGCGCTTCCGCCCTTGCAGTCTGGATCAACCATTC